>JAHEIW010000084.1:0-6367 GCA_024639185.1 Deltaproteobacteria bacterium
AAAAAAAATCAAAGCGCGCAGCGATGCCGCAAATGGATGAAGATATGTATTAAAAATTGCTTCGCTGGGGGTTGGGGTGAAGCGGTAATCGATTATAATGGTTTTAACCTCATAAGGGAAAACGGAATTTTTCTAATGGAAGAAACAGATTTGAAATATTTTAGAAACCAGTTGACCCTATGGTTGAACGAATTGAAGCACTCTGCAGGTGTGACCGTTGAAGGGTTGTTAGAAATAGAAAATTTTTCGGCCGACTATGTTGATCGCGCTTCTTTTGAGTCCGACAGAAGCACTGCTCTTCGAATCCGGGACCGAGAGAGCATGCTCATCAAAAAAATTCGCCAATCCCTGGAGGACATTGAGAATGGAGAATATGGGATCTGTGAAGATTGTGGAAGGAAGATTGCGATAGAGCGACTGAAAGCCAGGCCGATCGCCAGGCGTTGTATAAAATGTAAAACCAAACAGGAAACATTCGAACGAATCATAGGGGCTTGAAGTTCTGGAGATGCATGGAATGGAAACTGAAAGGCCGTCGCGCATAGTAGAAAACGAACTCGGCGAGCAAAAAGATCCAGCCAAAACAGCAATCGAGTGCGTTTGTCCGAAATGTGGTGAAAGGCATATTTTGATTTTTCATTGGATTGGAAGAGGCATGCCCCGAAAATACTGCTCACTTTGTAAAAACGCCCTCTAAGAACGATTAAAATTTTACTTTTGGGAAAGGAGAATTAGATGAATAAAGCAGATCTAATCACTGAAGTCGCCAAAGTTGTCAGCACCAAAAGGGAAGCTCAGGCCGCTGTAAATTCTATATTCAAATGTATACCCAAAGCGATGAAAAAAGGGCAACCGATTACCATTGCGGGGTTCGGTACCTTTAAGGTGACAAAAAGAAAAGCGCGAAAGGGTCGCAATCCTAAAACCGGTGATGAAATAAAGATAAAAGCATCCAGGGCACCCAGATTTGTTGCCAGCAAGACGTTAAAAGATTTTCTCAATTAGGCTCCGGAATAAATTGATATTTCATTTGTAAGATTTCTCTTAATTAAACAAAATACAGCCTATCATTCAATTAAATCATTATGCCAGCGGCAGTGCTAAAAAGTTCTGCCGCTGCATTTTTAACGAGTTGAAAGAGAGTCCAAACACCCCCCCTGAGGGCGACTGCTATCTACGGAGTTATAATGGATTCGAAAAAATTGAGGTATTCACTACTGATGCTTGTCGGAATTATCGCCTTGGGCACTTGTGGATACTCTTTCATTGAGCACATGCCGTTGTTTGAAGCCTTTTATATGACGATCATCACTATCACAACGGTCGGTTTCGCGGAAGTCATACCGCTCTCCCAGAGCGGGCGCACCATAACGGTCATTATCATTATCCTGGGCATCACTGCCGGTACTTACACGATCGGTGTGCTGGTCAGGGCATTGGTCGAGGGCGAGCTGGTCAAAATCTTCGGGAGGATAAAAGTGCAAAAACAGGTTTCCGAATTAAAAAATCATTTTATCATTTGCGGTTTTGGACGCATCGGCCGGATTGTTTGTAGCGAACTTAATGATGACAAAATTAGTTTTGTGATTATCGAACAGGATCCGACTGTCATTGAGCATATTGAAGCTCTAAAATACCTCTACCTGGATATGGATGCAACAACTGAGGAAGCGTTAATGCAGGCCGGTATAATGAAGGCCAAAGGAATTGTTACAGCCGTCAATTCAGATGCCAATAACGTTTTTATTACGATGACTGCCATGAGTCTCCGACCAGATGTCTTTGTGCTGGCCAGAGCTTCAGAAGAACAAAACGAAGCCAAGCTTTTTCGGGCTGGTGCAACCCGTGTCGTGTCTCCGTACCTGATTGGTGGGCGGCGCATTGCTCAGATGCTTAAAAAGCCGACGGTAGTTGACTTTATTGATTGTGCCATGATGGGTTCACATCTCGACCTGATGATGGAAGAAGCCGCCATTGGGGATAAATCCAGTCTGATTGGTAAAAACCTGATCGACAGCAATCTGAGAAGAGATTACGGCGTGATTATCGTAGCCATCAAAAAACTATCCGGGGACATGGTTTTCAACCCGATGCCGTCGGAATCATTAGACGCCGGGGATGTTATTGTGGTAATAGGGAAAAAGGAAGACCTAAAACGTATGAATTCGGTTATGTAAATGATGAAAAAAAAAAGACACCAATTTCAACCGACAACAATTATTGGCTGGAAGGAATGGATCGCGTTACCAAAGCTGGGCATCCTTGCTGTAAAAGCTAAAATCGACACAGGGGCTCGCACCTCAGCCTTGCATACCTTCAGCCTGGAAGAGTTTCAAGCCGACGGTCAACGCATGGTAAGATTCGGCATCCATCCGCTGCAACGAAGAAAAGACATAGAATGCTTTTGTGAGGCGCCAGTATTGGAACAAAGGCGAGTAAAGGATTCAGGGGGCCATTATGAAAAACGATATGTAATTCAGACGACAGCGAAACTGGGGGCTGTGTCCTGGTCGATCAACATTACGCTGACGAACAGAAATTCGATGCAGTTCAGGATGCTGCTCGGGCGCAAGGCGGTGGAAGATCGATTTTTGATAAATCCTGGCTGCTCCTATTTAGCCGGTCGAAGGTTGGCGAAATCATACCAGACCAGAAGAATTAAGAAGACAGAATTATGAAAATAGGCATACTTTCCCAAAAGCCAGATCTGTATTCAACTCGAAGCCTTGTTGAAGCTGTTAGCAAGCGGGACCATGAAGTTCATGTTATCAATCCGTTGCGATGCTACATGAACATTACCTCACATCACCCGGCCATACATTACAAAGGTGAGAAATTAGAAGGTTTCGATGCAATAATACCTCGTATCGGCGCATCAATCACATTTTACGGCACCTCAGTCGTGCGGCAGTTCGAAATGATGGATGTCTTTTGTCTCAACGAATCCGTTGCCATCAGCCGTAGTAGGGACAAGTTGCGCAGTTTGCAGTTGCTGGCTCGAAGAGGCATTGGTTTGCCGGTCACCGGCTTTGCCCATTCAACCATATTTACCGATGATCTCATCCAGCTGGTTGGTGGCTCTCCGTTAGTGGTCAAGATGATTGAAGGCACGCAGGGCATCGGTGTTGTACTTGCCGAAACCCCAAAAGCAGCTCAAAGTGTTATCCAGGCCCTTCGGAGTTTAAAAGCCAATATTTTGGTGCAGGAATTCATCCAGGAATCCAGTGGCACTGACATTCGTTGTCTGGTCATCGGAAATAAAGTTGTGGCTGCAATGATGCGCAAAGGGCCTGCCGGGGAATTTCGATCCAACCTTCATCGTGGCGGCCGTGCCGAAAATGTGCGCATCACCCCCGAAGAACGCTCAACTGCAACCCGGGCGGCAAAAATTATGGGACTGAGGGTAGCCGGCGTCGACATGCTCAGATCAAATCACGGGCCAGTCATCATGGAAGTAAACTCTTCACCGGGTCTGGAAGGTATAGAGAATACCACAGGTAAAGATGTTGCAGGCATGATTATCGAGTATATCGAAAAAAACGCCGGTCCTGGAAAAACCCGTACCAGAGGCAAAGGTTGATGCGAGCACCATTATCATTAGCGGGTTCAAAGATAAAACCCGGTCAACATGCCACGGTTCATGTTCCGGTAGCACGCCTGTATACCCACACTGAAATGAAGATGCCGGTTCATGTCATTCACGGTTACAAGGATGGCCCGCGATTGTTCGTGTGTGCGGCTATTCACGGCGACGAGATTAACGGCACCGAAATTATCCGGCGGCTGTTGAAATTCAAAAAAATCAAAAAATTGAAAGGTACTCTCATTGCTGTTCCAGTGGTTAATGTATACGGTTTTTTGCAGCAGTCGCGATACTCCCCTGATCGCCGCGATCTCAACCGCTATTTTCCGGGATCAGAAAAAGGTTCGTTGACATCGCAACTGGCGCGCATTTTTTTAGACGAAATCGTGATCAACAGCACCCATGGCATCGACCTGCACGCTGGCTCGAATCACCGAACCAATCTTCCCCAGATTCGTGCGAACACAGAGGATCAGGAAATACTGGGTCTGGCAGAAGCTTTCCGTGTCCCTGTTATCATTAATGCCAGCACCCGCGAAGGATCCCTGTGGCAGGCCGTTGCCGAAAAAGACATCCCCTATCTGCTTTACGAGGCGGGTGAGGCGCTGCGCTTTAATGAAGTTGCCATCCGGGCCGGAATCCGCGGTATACTATCTGTCATGGAAGCCATCGGCATGCTCAGGCAGAGCCGGGCGCGTAAGAAATCGGTCATCGAGCCGCTAATCGCTGATGCCACCACCTGGGTTCGCGCGCCGGCTTCGGGCATTCTGCACATGAATGTCCCACTGGGCGCCAGGGTTGGCAAGAATAAAAAAATCGGTGTCATCGCCGACCCTTTTGGCTCCCGTGAATCAGTCATTGAATCTCCTATATCCGGAATGGTCATCGGTCGACTGAATTTGCCTCTCGTTCACCAGGGCGATGCAGTGATTCACATCGCCCAAATTGACCGCCTCGCCGGTATTGAGCCCGTCATAGCGGACTTTAGGGAAGATGTTATCGGTGAAAGCTAGAGATTCGTAAAAAGGAGAGTCGAATCTCAGACATGTGCAAGGCTTTCGGCCTAAAAAATTCGACTTCAAAAAATGATTCTTTTGATTTAATAACCTGAAATTTAGTCGATGTGTGATGTAATGGTAAGTTCTAAACAAATTGTGCCTGACAAAAATTTGGCCGACACCATTACGGTTGGCCTTGCTTGATATCCACGATGGGTTGCACAAACTGGGATTCGGTATCCCAGGGGAATAATATCCAGGTATCCTGGCTGACCTCGGTGATAAAGGTGTCCACCAGCGGCCGACCTTCCGGTTTGGCGTAGACGGTGGCGAAGTGTGCCTTCGGCATCATGTCCCTGACCAAGCGGGCTGTCTGGCCAGTATCCACCAGATCGTCCACCAGCAGCCAGTCCTCGCTGTCGACATCCACCGATTTTAATATCGTACTGGAGCCCTGATCGCGACCCTCATAACTGGAAACACAAACGGTATCCACCAGACGGATTTCCAGTTCGCGCGCAATGATGGATGCCGGCACCAGACCGCCCCGGGTAATGGTAACGATGCCCTTCCAGTCCTGCATATCCACCAATCGCCAGGCCAATGCCTTGGAATCCCGATGCAGCTGCTCCCAGGAGATGGGAAAAGTCTTCGTATATGTTTCTGCAGTCGCGCTCATAGTTTACCTCTAAATTTAGTTATTCGTTATTCGTTATTTGTTATTGGATCGATGCCAACTCGATGTACTTTTTCAAATTTTTTTAACCAATAACTGATAACCAATAACCAATACCCAATAAATGCCGTTTGAGCAATACTGCTCAAACGGCATTTATTTGTCTTCCCGCATATAAGATTTAGCCAGCGCGCTGGGTGCGCCCACGCGTTTGCTCAATGCTTCCCACCAGGTTAAAATGACCAGGACTAAAACGGTGGCCAGGTACGGCAGCATATTCAAAAATGCCGCCGGGATATTGGTGCCGGATGCCTGCAGCCTGAATTGCACCGCATTGATGCCGCCAAAAAGAATGGCGCCCCAGACCGCCCGGGCCGGGTTCCACATCGAAAAAATCACCAGGGCAATCACTATCCAGCCCCTGCCGCCGGTGATGTTTTCGGTCCACCCCGGAGCATAGGCCAGTGAAAGATGGGCGCCGCCAATACCCACCAGCATTCCGCCCAGGATGGTATACAGGTAGCGCGTCCGTGCAATATTAATTCCCATGGCATCGGCCGTCTGCGGGTTTTCGCCCACAGCGCGCAAATTCAATCCATTGCTGGTTTTGTAAAGGAAGTACCAGCCGGCCGGCAGCAGCAGATAAACGATATAGGTCATCACATCCTGATTGAAGACCGCGCCGATGATCGGCAAGTCGCTTAAGAGCGGTATGGCGATGGGTTCGAATTTAGGGCCCACCAGACCGACCAGATAGCCCCGGTTTGATTCCGGGCCGAGCCGTTGACCGAGAAAACTGGCCATCCCCGAACCGAACAGGGTGATGCTTAAACCACTGACCACCTGATTGGCCCGCATGGTAATCGATAAAAATGCATGAATGCTGGACATGGCCCCACCCACCAACATGGCCACCAGGATGGCCAGAAACAGGCTGCCGGTGTGATAAACGGTGGCAAAAGAGGTCACCGCACTCATGAGCATTGTGCCTTCAACGCCCAGATTCAGAATCCCCGAACGTTCGGTATAAATCTCTCCGACGGTGGCACACATCAGCGATGTCCCTGAACGCAGGGTGATGGCGACTAACGATGTTATCAGTTCGATCAT
>JAHEIW010000084.1:6467-16321 GCA_024639185.1 Deltaproteobacteria bacterium
CTTCAACGCCCAGATTCAGAATCCCCGAACGTTCGGTATAAATCTCTCCGACGGTGGCACACATCAGCGATGTCCCTGAACGCAGGGTGATGGCGACTAACGATGTTATCAGTTCGATCATGTTTTCACAGGTTCAAAGGTTCCAAGGTTCAGCGTTCAAGGGTTAAATACGACCATGTCGCAGGCAGGCTGCTGGTTTCGACACAGTTTCACCAAAGCCGTAACATTAACAATCCGCGATCCGAAATCTGCAATCCGCAATCAATAGGTTCTGCTTTCTGTCTTCTGACCTCTGTCATCTGAATTCTATCTTTTGAAACCTCATGAATAAAAATACGCTAATATTATGAATCACCCGGACGGCGCTTTTTTTAGTTTGGTTTTAATGATGCGTAATCTGTATTCGGTAAAAAGAGATCCCGCCAGCATGGGGAATAGCAGCATGCCCTGCAATACGAGACCCATGGCGGCCGGCAATCCCATCATCATTTGGACCTGGTCGCCCCCGACCAGAAGGGCGGCGATCAACAGGGCCACAAATATGGCCGCGATCGGGTTAAGCTGCGCCAGCCAGGCGACAATGATGGCTGTATACCCATAGCCGATGGAAAGACCCTGCTGCAATCTGCGTGAAATCCCGGTGACCTCGCAGACCCCGGCCAGCCCTGCCAGGGCACCGGCCAGCAGGAGGGCCACCATAATATTTTTGGCGATTTTAATGCCCTGGGTCTGGGCGGCACCCGGATTATTGCCAATGACCTTGAGTTCGAAACCCCAGCGGGTGCGGTTGAGCACGAACCAGAGTACCAGCGCCAGGACAAGCGCAAATATCAAACCCAGATGGGCACGCCCGGCAATTCGCGGCAGCCACGTAAAATCCGGGAATTGCGGTGTGCCGGGGAAACCAAAGCCCTTGGGATCGCGCCACGGCCCGTAATAGAGATGCTCAGCAAAAAGAATAGCGACGTAGTTGAGCATCAAGGTAGTCAGCACTTCATCAACTTTCAAGCGAACTTTGAGAAAGGCAGGGATGCCGGCCCAGAAAGCACCTGCCAGCATACCGACCAGGATGGCCAGCGGCAGGACCGTCCAGGATGGCAGAAAAGGGGACCAGAACAGCACCACCCAGGTTGCGGCGATACCGCCAAGGGTCAGCTGACCCTCAGCCCCGATATTCCAGAATTTTAAACGAAAGGCAATCAGCACACCCAGACCGGTCAGCATCAGTGGTGTGGCCTTCACCAGAGTTTCGGTAAAATTCGGCCATGATCCAAAAGCGCCTTTGAACATGGCAATAAAGGTCACAAAAGGATTGGCCTTGAAAATGGCCAGCAGGATTGCCGTAAGAACCAGTGAGATAAAAAAAGACGACAGCGGTACCAGAAAGATGGCTTTGCGCGAAAGTGTTTTTCGTTTTTCAAAAACAAACCGCATAATGGTAATTTTAGATTTTGGATTTTGGATTTCGGATTTTTAATCTGCGAAATCGATATGTTAGATTTTTAAATTTTGAGTTGAAAAATATTTCGATATGGGCAATTTGGTGCATCAGTTTCAAGCTGTTATCTCTTCTAAGGTCACGCCGGCCATCATCATTCCCAGTGTTTCGGTATCGGCCTCGCTGGACGGAAGAATACCCATGATCTTACCTTCGAACAATACGGCGATTCGATCCGCTACAGTGACCAGCTCTTCAATGTCTTCAGATACCAGCAAAATAGCGGTACCCGCCTCGCTCTGCTCAATCATCTGTTTGCGCACGAATTCGGTAGCGCCCACATCCAGCCCCCTGGCCGGATAAGCGGCCACCAACAATCCGCGACAGGCATCAATTTCTCTGGCTAAAATGGTTTTTTGAATATTACCGCCCGAAAGAAATTTGGCGTGTGTTTGCGGTGTGGGCGTATCGATGCGAAACAGGTCAATCATGCGCCGCGCCAGATCCAGTATTCGGGCAGGGTGTAAAAATCCTTTTTGGACCAGCGGGGGTTTGCGATAGCATTTCATCGCCAGATTGTTGGCCACACTCATGTCACCGGCAACGCCTCTGGCGATCCGATCTGCCGGTATGTGGCTGACTCCGGAGTTAATAATGTCCAGCGGAGATTTATTGGTTTTGTCTTCATTAAAAATACGGACTTTTCCGCCGCTGACATTACGCAATCCGGTAAGAATTTCAACCAGCTGTTTCTGGCCGTTTCCAGCTACACCGGCGATACCTATAATCTCACCGGAATGTATGCGGAAAGATATGCCACTGAGCGCCGGTAGCCCCTTGTCATCATTTGCGCTTACATCGGACAACTCTAAAGCAACTTCACCCAGGTTGCGCTCCTTTTTTTCAAGCCGAAAAAGCACATCCCGGCCCACCATCAGGCGGGCCAACTCCTGGGGGCTGGTCGTGGCAGTTTGTTTTACGGTTACCAGACGGCCTTTGTTCAGCACCCGAACCCAGTCTGAAAACGCAATAACCTCATCCATTTTGTGCGTAATGAAGATGGAAGACTTGCCTTCACGGGTCATCTGCTCAAGAATTCCGTTGAGCTCTTTGGATTCCTGGGGGGTTAAGACGGCTGTGGGTTCATCCAGAATCAAAATTTCAGCGCCGCGGTAGATGAGCTTTAAAATTTCAACCCGCTGTTGCTCACCGACGCTCAACTGCCAGATACGGCTTTCAGGATCGACCTGAAGATTGTAGCGTTCAGAGAGTTGCCGGATACGGTCATGGACATCTTTCATATCCGGGATAAACGGCAAATCAGGCAATCCCAAAATGATATTCTCGGCCACCGTCATGGTGTCCACCAGCATAAAGTTCTGGTGAACCATCCCGACGCCGAGCAGCATGGCATCCCGCGGCGAATCGATCTCGACGCGTTTACCTTTGATAAAAATTTCGCCCTCATCAGCCCGGTACATGCCGGCCAGGACATTCATCAAGGTACTTTTGCCCGCCCCGTTTTCGCCTAACAGGGCCAGCACCTCACCGGGATACAGCTCCACATCCACGTCTTCATTGGCCACCACATTGGGAAACCGCTTGGTGATCCCCTTCATTTCCAACACCGGCGTTTTGGCTTCAGTTGACATAGTTTCTGGATGATCAAGTGTTTACGTAAATGAAAGCCTCACGCAAACCCGCCAAAAGAACAAAGTTTTTTTATAAAGTGGTTTCTTAAAAAAAATTAAGGGTAAAAAGTGGTTTTAAAACCACTTTTACTGGCCGGCTTTGCCGACAACCCCCTCAACAAAATAGCCCATATTGAGCATATCTTTGTCGCTCATCTTACCACCGGCCGGAACCACTTCTTTGCCGCTTTGATCCTTAATGGGGCCGTGAAAGACATCCCAGGTTCCGTTTATCATCTCCTTTTGTTTGGCAGCCACCAGGTCTTTGACATCCTGCGGCACTCTGGGGCTAAAATCAGACAGTTTGACAATGTCTTCCTTCAACCCGCCCCAGTATTGGTGCGTTTTCCATGTGCCGTCCATTATGGCTTTGACGGTGGCGACATAATAGGAGCCCCAGTTCCACACCGGGCTGACCAGAACGCTGTCGCCGACAAAAGCACGCATATCCGAATCGTAGCCGATGCTCATTAAGCCCCTTTCTTTGGCGGCTTTTTGAGGCTCGGTGGTATCCTGGTGCTGGGAAATCATATCGGCACCGGCATCCAGCAAGGCAACAGCCGCTTCCCTTTCTTTGACCGGATCAAACCAGGTATTGGTCCATACCACCCTGACCTGTGCTTTGGGATTAACGGAACGAACACCCAGCGAAAAGGCGTTGATGCCCCGAATTACCTCTGGAATAGGGAAAGCCGCCACATAGCCGACAATGTTGGTTTTGGTCATTTTGCCGGCCACAATCCCGGAAAGGTAACGCGGCTGATACATGCGGCCAAAATAAGTGCTCATGTTCGGTGAGGTTTTAAACCCCGAGCAATGTTCAAAATAAACGTTGGGAAAGTCCCTTGCGACTTCCAGCATGGGGTCCATGTACCCGAATGACGTCGCAAAGATAACCTTATAGCCCTGCTGGGCATACTGCCGAATGACCCGGGCCGCATCGGGCCCCTCCGGCACGCTCTCGATATAAGCGGTCTTGACCTTGTCGCCGAATTCTTTCTCCAGCATCTTTCTACCGGTATCGTGCTCCCAGCTCCAGCCTAGATCGCCGATCGGGCCGACATAGATAAATGCCACTTTTACGGTTTCCTCGGCATCCGCCTTCACCGGTCCCGGCGCCCCGCCGCCGAATAAAACCCAGGTAAATGCGACAAAAACCACCAGTGCAATAAAAAATTTATTTCTTTTCATGACAGCCTCCTTTCAAAATTGATAACGCCTGAATTTGAATATAAAAAATAGGTTTAATTTCCTAAAACTATTGACGAATAATGAAAAATGGACGTTGAGTGCTCTGGCTCAGCCACTTTTTATCGGTCGGCTGAGCGTGGTTGGAATATCTTGATTGGATTCAGGTGACGTATCACAACCTGTTTGCGAGTGCAAGCACCAGATACGAATCCCCGATGATCCGGCAGAGAAAGCCCTGTTTTGACAACCGATCCTTTATTTTTTTTCTAAATGCAGGTATGGTCTTAAATATAAGTAATGCGTGTTGTGTCCCGCAAGTAACTTACAAATTAGTGATCGCTTTTGTCAGTCATCTTTTTCAACAATACAGGTTTCAGGTGTCAGAAACCAATAGCTCGTAGCTGATGGCTGATAGCTCATAGTTTGAATTTTTGAAGTTCGGGAATCAGCCTATGAGCTGTTTACTGACACCTGAACCGCCAACGGCGGAATTACAGAGCTTGACACCCGAAAGCATTTCTATTCAATAAGGAGTTGTTCGATTGCAACATGTACAAGGCTTAAAATGTCTGGTTTGCGGCAAGCTCCATCATCCCGAAGCTGTCGACTACGTTTGTCCGGATCATGGCGATGAGGGCGTTCTGGACGTCATCTACGACTACGATGTGATCAACCGGCAGTTCAACAAAGAATATCTGCTGCTATCCAATGATTTTTCTATTTGGCGCTACCGGCCGCTACTGCCTGTTGATCCGCGCATCGCTGTTCCGGGTCTTTCAATCGGCTGGACACCGCTGTACCCGGCCCAACGTCTGTCGGCGGATCTGGGCCTGAAGAACGTCTACGTCAAAGACGACGGCCGACAACCCACGGCATCTTTTAAGGACCGCGCCAGCGCGATTGCAGTGGTCAAGGCGAAAGAAAAGGGCGCGCGCATCATTACCACCGCCAGTACCGGAAATGCCGCCGCTGCATTAAGCGGTCTGTGCGCCAGCATGCAGCAGGCGAACGTCATTTTTGTTCCCGAAACCACTCCTCAGGCCAAAATTGCCCAGCTGTTGGTTTTCGGCTCGCACGTGTTTCTGGTCAAAGGAAGCTATGATGACGCTTTTGAGCTTTGCCTGCAGGCCACCCGGGAATACGGGTGGTACAATCGCAACTCCGGTTTCAATCCCTATATGACCGAAGGCAAAAAAACAGCTGCCTATGAGATCTGTGAACAAATGGAATGGCAGGCGCCGGACTGCATTTTTGTCTCCGTAGGGGACGGTAGTATTATCGGCGGGTTGCACAAGGGCTTAAAAGATCTGCAAGCCCTGGGATGGATTGATAAAATGCCCAGACTGATGGGAGTGCAGGCATCGGGCAGCAGCTATCTGTATGCGGCCTGGAAAAACAGCGAAGATATTCTGACCAAAAAACCGATCCAGGCGCATACAGTGGCGGACAGCATCAGCGCAGGTTTGCCGCGTGACCGCATCAAGGCCCTGGCCGCCGTAACTGAAACCGCTGGCGCCTTTATCTGTGTTGCGGATAACGATATCCTCGCTGCCATACCCGAATTGGCCCGTTGCACGGGTGTATTTGCAGAGCCCGCCGGTGCGGCCGCATACGCCGGCCTGCTAAAAGCGGTCGATCAACAACTGGTGTCCGGTAATGAAACCATCGTGGTTTTGAATACCGGCAATGGTTTAAAGGATGTTGCCGGCGCCATGCAGGCGGTTGAGCTGGTTGGAACCCAACCATTTCGGGTTGATCCTGACATCAAGGCGCTCCAACAGTTTGTGGATAATTGGTAACTGGCTGCTGGCTCCTTGCTACTGGCTTCTGGCTACTCAATACTCGATATTCGATGCCGGACTTAACTACAGCTTTACCCTGACGCGAGTCTTATTTGGTCTGAGCTTATGTTGAAAGCTCACTGAAAATCATGTCGAAGGCAGTCGAGTCACCAAGTCATAGCCAGAAGCGAGCTGCCAGCGACCAGAGGCCTGATTTCTGGTGCCTGCCATATAAGTGATGGCTAAACACTTTGACATTTCGAATTGAAGGAGATTGAGCTGTGATTGACCTGACCATTGTTCCTGAAGGGCTTGAAAGTGCCGTTCAAAGGGCTAAAGAAAAAAACATCATCATCCCCACCCTCAAGCAACAGCAAAACCCCGGTCACATTCCGGCAGCCGTCGTTTCGCGGTTGAAAAAAATCGGACTCTGGGACATCGATCCATTAAATCTTTTTCGGATCACCTGGCATAATGAGCCAGTGGCCCAGGGGGGCAGATTTGGCGATGTCAATTTCATTGAATTCCCCACAGCGCTTACGGGAGTTGAGGCGCGCATCGTCGCCATTGTCGGCAAATGGTTTCCGACCGGAGCGCACAAAGTTGGCGCGGCATTTGGCTGCCTGGTTCCCAGGCTGGTGACCGGCCAGTTTGATCCCACCACCCAGAAGGCTGTCTGGCCCTCAACGGGCAATTACTGCCGTGGCGGGGCCTACGATTCCACCCTGCTGGGTTGCGAATCGATTGCCATATTGCCGGAAGGGATGAGCCGGGAACGCTTTGACTGGCTCGCATCGGTATCCGGGGAAATTATAAAAACCCCGGGTAGCGAAAGCAATGTCAAAGAGATTTTCGACAAATGCTGGGAACTGCGGGAATCCGGACAGGATCTAACGATTTTCAATCAGTTTGATGAATTCGGCAATTACCTCTGGCACCATGAAATCACAGGCCCAGCGGTGCTGGAAGTCCTTGAACGCATCATGGGACCCCAAGATAAATTTTGCGGCTTTATGTCGGCCACCGGATCGGCCGGCACGATCGCCTGTGGTGATTTTCTTAAGAAACAGTTTCCGGCCAGCAAAATTGTAGCCAGTGAAGCGCTGCAGTGCCCTACGTTGCTGCGCAATGGATTCGGTGAACACCGCATCGAGGGCATCGGCGATAAGCATGTGCCCTGGATTCACAATGTCAAAAACCTCGATATGGTCGTGGCCGTTGACGACGAAGTCCCCATCAACCTCATGCGACTGTTTAACGAGCCTGCCGGCAAACAATATCTTGCAAACAAAGGCGTCTCAGCACAGCTGCTGGATATGCTGGACCTCCTGGGCATATCCTGTATCGGCAATCTGGTGACGGCCATCAAGTTCGCGCGCTACTATGAACTGGGTACCAATGATATTGTCATGACGGTGCTGACCGACTCTATGGAGATGTATGCCAGCCGACTAATCGAGCTCAACCAGGAACGCGGCGAGTTTGCCGATAGCGATGCGGCCGCCGTATATGGACGGCATATCGAGGGGCTGACCATCGACAATATGGAAGAGCTGACCTACTACGGGCGCAAGCGCATTCACAACCTCAAGTACTATACCTGGGTCGAGCAGCAGGGCAAAACCTATGAAGAGATTCAACGCCAATGGTATGACGATGATTACTGGGAGAGCATCCCCACCTGTGCAGGTCAAATCGATGCCCTGATCGAGGAGTTCAATGCCAAAACCGGGTTGCTCAATGCGCTATAGATGTTAAAGCGGAATGGATTCTATTTTAATATTTGAATTTAGACAGGATTTACAGGATTTTCTTTTTCTTTCACGGTTTCCAGATGAAACCGTGAAAACATCATCCGCCTAACATCCGGTAAATCCTGTTAATCCTGTCACAGAAAAATAAAATCAGGATCCATTCAGATTCTAAGAGGGTTGGATATGCAGATCGACTTTAAGAAGGTTTATGAGAAAGCGGAGAGCTATAAACCGGCGATATCCAGATTTTTACGCGATATGATTGCCATCCCCAGCGAGAGCCGCCAGGAAGAAAAAGTGATTCAACGGATAAAACAGGAAATGGAAGCGGTTGGTTTCGACCGGGCGGATATCGATCCCATGGGAAATGTTTTGGGCTATATCGGAAATGGGCGACACCTGATTGCCATGGACGCCCACGTGGACACGGTGGGCGTCGGTGATCCCGCCCAGTGGGATTACGATCCCTATCGGGGGTATGAAGATGATGAAATCATCGTGGGGCGCGGCGCCAGCGACCAGGAAGGCGGTATGGCCGCCATGGTGTATGCCGGCAAGATTATCAAGGATTTGGACTTAAAAGATGACTATACACTTCTGGTGACCGGAACGGTTCAGGAGGAAGACTGTGACGGCCTTTGCTGGCAATATATCATCAATGAAGGCAAAATCCGACCCGATCTTGTTGTTTCCACCGAACCCACTTCCTGCCGGATTTACAGGGGACAGCGCGGCAGAATGGAAATCAAAGTGACAACCAGCGGGGTCAGCTGTCATGGCTCGGCCCCTGAAAGAGGTGACAATGCGATTTTCAAAATGGCGCCGATTCTCAATGAGCTTCAGGATTTAAACAGCCATTTAAAGGAAGACGATTTTTTGGGCAAGGGAACCCTGACGGTTTCTGAAATATTTTTCAGCTCGCCTTCACGCTGTGCGGTCGCCGACGGCTGCTGGATCTCGATCGATCGGCGGCTGACGGCCGGTGAAACCGGTGAAAGCGCTATGCGGGAAATTCGGGATCTGGCGTCTGTGAAAGAGAGCGGCGCCCAGGTGGAAATGTATACCTATGACCGGCCATCGTATACCGGGCTGGTGTATGCGACGGATTCCTATTTTCCGGCCTGGACCCTTGAAGAAAAACACCCGGCATGCCAGGCGCTCGTGGCCGGCTATCAGAACCTCTTCGGCGAAGATCCGGTGGTGGACAAGTGGACATTTTCCACCAACGGGGTGGCCATCACCGGGATGTCAGACATTCCCTGTATCGGGTTTGGCCCGGGCCATGAAGATCAAGCCCACGCCCCCAACGAAAAGACCTGGAAAAGCGAGCTGGTGCAGGCCGCAGCCATGTATGCTGTGATACCGGCAATCTATGTGGAACAATTTACCCGCAATTAGAATCCATCACAAAAATGCATCTAACGCTCAATGGCTGTGTTACCCAGGATAAATGGGTCACACATCTATTTTTATGAAGATTAAGGTGTGCGTAAAACCGATTCAAAATGCTCGAATACTAACGTGTATGCTCCACTTTTGAATCGGTTTGCGCCTTGCTTTGTTGAACACCTTAATTTACTTAGATTCGATGTGAAATCCCGCTTCCAAGCGGGGAGCGTGATCTACTATTTTTGAGATAGGTTCTAGTTTTATACATTTTATGGAAATGAATGCGTGAATGTAAGACTCCGACTCGTGCAAAATTTCCGTTTTATACAGGTGAATAGTAAGATTTCAGCAAGGTGGGAACCATGCCCAAATTGCTCGTTATTGCCATCGGCGGTAACTCTCTGATAAGAGACCCTCGCCATCAACGTGTCGAGGATCAATATGCCGCCATATGTGAAACCGCCCGGCCAATTGTGGATTTTATCGAAGATGGAACAGCTGACCAAAAGGCCCTGGAGACCATTAGCCCTGAAGAAGCCAGACGCTTTATGGTCGACGGTCATTTTGCCGCCGGCAGCATGCTGCCTAAAATTCAGGCGGCGCTTGAATT
>JAHEIW010000239.1 GCA_024639185.1 Deltaproteobacteria bacterium
GTCATTTCCAGACCGGAAACCGATACCCCACCGGCATTAGCTGCTTTGCCGGGCCCGTAGAGCAATTTTTCCTGTAGAAAGATATCGACCCCATCGGGCTCGGTGGGCATGTTGGCGCCTTCACTGACCAGAAAGACACCATTGTTGACCAGGTTCTGGGCGTCCTTGGCGTTTATTTCGTTTTGGGTGGCGCTTGGAAACGCACAATCAGCCTTGTGGTTCCAGAGCTGATTGTGATCCAGAGCCGGATCAACCGCGGTATAGACCGCCTCTGAATATTTTTCGGCATATTCTTTGATGCGGCCTCTGCGTACATTTTTCAGCATCTTAACATATTCCAGCTTTTTGGAATCGATACCGCCTTCGTCGTAGATGCAACCGGAGGAATCCGAAAGGGTGACGACCTTGGCCCCCAGTTCAATCAATTTCTCGGTGGTGAACTGCGCCACGTTACCGGAGCCCGAGACCAGGCAGGTTTTGTCTTTGAGGGTATCTTTACGCGTTGCGATCATTTCAGCTGCAAAATAAACCGAGCCATATCCGGTGGCCTCGGGTCGGATGAGGCTGCCGCCCCAGTTCAGCCCTTTGCCGGTCAGGACACCGGTAAATTCATTAGTCAATTTTTTGTACATCCCGAAAAGGTAGCCGATCTCCCTGGCACCGACGCCGATATCACCGGCGGGCACATCGGTATCGGGCCCGATGTGGCGGAACAACTCGCTCATAAAGCTATGGCAAAAGCGCATGACTTCGTTGTCTGATTTTCCCTTGGGATCAAAATCCGATCCGCCCTTACCACCGCCCATGGGCAGTGTGGTTAGCGCATTTTTAAAAACCTGTTCGAAGGCAAGAAACTTGAGGATACCCAGATTAACCGATGGGTGGAAGCGCAGCCCGCCCTTGTAAGGGCCCAGTGCACTGTTCATTTCTATTCTGAATCCACGATTGACCTGAATTTCTCCCTGGTCATCCATCCACGGGACACGAAATACGATGATGCGCTCGGCCTCGACAAGTCGCTGGGGTATCTTGGCCTGACGGTAGACCGGATTCTGGTCCAAAACCGGTTTTACCGACTCCATTACTTCACTGACCGCCTGGTGAAATTCATTTTCCTGCGGATCCCTGTTTTTGACAATGTCCAATATTTCTGACATAGCGCCTCCCTTATGGTTGAGACTGAAAGTTAGCTCAAAATGGGCTTTGGTGGGTTATTATTAAATCTCGGAATCTTTTGCAAGAACCGATCTTAAATATGCTTCAAATGGATAGAAAAACCCGCTGGGTTTTTAGTTCTGAATGGTCTCTGGATGGTTCTCCCTTACCAAATGAATATCCGGTGTATATTTCACAACCCGGTTGCGGCCGGCTCTTTTGGCGGCGTACATGGCCGCGTCGGCTTTCTTGATTAAGTCCTCAATATCTGAACCATCGTTGGGAAAAGTGGCAATCCCCAGGCTGATGGTAATGGGTGGGAGATCTTTGATTTTCAGCTCCGACATCTGCTTTCTCAGGCGCTCGCCTAAAATAAGCGCGGCGTCATTGGCCGCCTCCGGTATCATGATGACAAACTCCTCACCACCGTACCGGGAGACCACGTCCACATCCCGGATGTTTTGCTGCAGGAATTTACCAATGGCCTTTAAGGCACGATCGCCGGCATCGTGGCCATAGGTGTCATTAATATTTTTAAAGCGGTCCAGGTCAGCCATAACGACTGACAGTATGTTTTTGTAACGTTCGGCCCGATGCAACTCCTCCTGCAACTTGACTAAAAAATAGCGCCGCACAAACAGACCGGTTAACGAATCAGTAACCGCCATGTCCCAGAGCTGGGCTTTGTTAATGGCCACGGCAGCCTGATCGGCCACGGCTTTGAGCATTTCAACATCTTCATCCGTGAAGGCCTTACCATGGCGCTTATTGGTCACATTAATGACACCGATGACATCGTTAAAGACCACCATGGGGATACAGGCAATCGATTTAACGAATGATTTCTCGGAGTCTATGAAGATGTCATCTTCTTTGATGTTGTTTACGACAATGGGCTTGGCCGTCATATAGACCCGGCCGGCAATGCCTTCACCCGGTTTAAAACTGCGACAGGCAATTTCATTGTTATTGACCTGCTCCTGAAAGGCGGTGTCCTCCATCCCGGCCAAAACACGAATATTCAGCTGATCTGTCTCCATATCATAGAGCATAAGGGAACCTTTTTCAGCAAAGGTCACCTCAATGGCCTTGCTCAGGATATACTGCAACAGGTTCTTAAGGTCGCTGATATAATTCATGGCCTTGCCGATGCTGTACAGAAGCGACAGATTTTGAATCGTTTTGTCCAGATCTTCTTTTTCTTTACGACGCTTTTCATACTGACGGCAGGTATTCATGCAAACGACCGCATGCGCAGAGAGCTGCTGCAGAAAATAACGATCAGACGCATCGAAGGGCAGATTATTTTCTCGATGACCGATGGTCACCAGGCCGATCAGTTCATCCCCCACGCCCAGTGGAACCCACAATTGAGAATTCAGCCCCTCGAGTTTGAATTGTTTAACATCTTTGGGAAACAGGAGCTTGCCGGAATCGTTGCTGACATCAAAGGGCTCACCGTTATAAATAGACTTCCACAGGCCGGTATCGGTTTCAAGGATCTCAACATTGATATCACCAAGCCCCATGCTGAAGACAAGCGACAGTTTCTTTTCGGTTTTATGATAAATCAATATGGCTAGCTCATGAATCGAAAATTTATCCGTCAGCACTTCTGCAAAAACCGAATACAACTTATCGATTTCCAATATGTTACTCAGCCTTCGGCAGGATTTTAGAATCGCGGTTAATTCATTTGTTTGAAAATCGTTTGAAACCATATGCTCCTCGGCCTTTAAGCCACAAAAAGATCATCGTAAAATAGGCGGATATATTGCCATTAGTTTATCGCTTTTATCCCCACATTGCAAATATTTGTGGCCGGCCGGCGCTGGTCAGTAAACGGCTCAATTGGCCTTTGAACGGGTATCAAAAAAAACAGCCGCCATCCATATAAAAAGGGGGACAGCATAGCCCCCCCCTGATGCGGCTGTATTACCTGAAGCTTGCATGAAAATTAATGAGAAAATTTAATCTTTTTATAAGGATGAATACCATCTTATCGCATTAATTTTCACCCGATGGACGAACCCGCCAGAGGCGGACAAGCCGGAGACTTTCATCTGCTGCGTTACCTGCCCGCCATCGCGAGCGCTCCATTCGGCCCGAGCTCATGGCCGAGGGCAGGCGAGGCGGGCGGGTTAAGGCCGAGGCATGGTTCACTATTGCCTCGACCTTAAATGCCTTGCATATAAAAGTATCCGACCTGTGCAAGATTCAGGTAATAAATTTTATGAGTTGAGTGTCAAGGCGTCCCCAAAAGCGTCAGGCGAATAAACACCTGGTTTGGCAGATCTGCCGGCTAGGGTATCCGCCTGTTATCCGGTCCCCCTGTTATCGGATTGGTATCCAGCATGAGCATTACACGATTATTCGGTTGGAACTTTACAGATACAAAGCGTATACTTGAAAAATAGACACCGATATCTTCACCGTCCGGTTTCCGGATAATAGCCCCCCGCGGATCTTTGGGCAGCTGTGTGTCACTGTACCAGATGCGTGAAGTCGCCAGTGAAAAATCCTCTGTATCTGATGAAAGCGGCCGCCAGATGTTGGATCGCAGTTCCAGCTCCGGGTCAAGCCCAACGATGGCAAAAACCCGCATGCCAATGGTGTATTGATAAAAATTATAACTAGGATCCACCTGATTGTTTTGAAAAGCCTGCGTAACATTTTCGTCCCAGTGTATCCGCCCGAAATTCTGGGAACAACCGGCAAGGAATAACAGAATCAACAGGCCTGAGCTGAGTGTAAGCGTTTTAACAGTCGTTTTTCCACAATGTAAGTATTTGATATTCATTATAAACCTCTCTCCCGGGCAACCATTATCCAGTCGCCGGATATGTTATCAAATTGGATTTGACGATGAGGCTCGTATTAAGGCATTTACCTGTATACGAAGCCTATAGATATAGGATAATGCGATGGCAAAGGTTGTCAACCAGGAGGAAGAGCGTGCAGTTTGACGGGTTTTGAAAACAAATTCTGTCTCCAGCAAACCGGCTTGAATGATATTCTCAACGCCGGGTCATCAGAGCCTGTAATTGGTATGAACTGTACGGAGCTGATTCAACAGCCGAAAGCCTCTGACTGGAATCAGGGCGAGTGCCATCCGCTTCGGGACCGCCCAGAAAAGGCGTGTCCGGCATAAGGTGGATACGATTGTTTTCCGAAAATTTTACGGCCACAAAGCGCAGGCTGGA
>JAHEIW010000240.1 GCA_024639185.1 Deltaproteobacteria bacterium
GCATTCAGCTGCAGGAAAAAATTGATGCCCTACTCGGTAAAGAAACCGAGTACAAAATGTACAGCCATCCATAGAGATTGAGTTGATCAGGGTTGATCCGCTCAGGTACGAGGCTTCTCCCGCCGGAAGGAATGACCGGGCCAAAGGCACAGGCATAGAATGCAAATCGCCAGTGATGGACGTCCAACGTGCTCACGCTGGGAACGGTCAGACCGGAACCCATAAAAAAAATCGGCCTCCGAAACGGTGGCCGGTTTTTTTATCCCCAGGCGACATCACTTCATCATTGTGCACGGAAATCAGTTCACGAAATGCATATGCCGCAAGATGTCAACTAAAGTATACACCGCCTTATATATTTTTCTACATATGTAGTTGGATCTAGGTTCTGGAATTAATATAACTATATGTAATTAATATATAAAAGAAAAAAGCAAGCTTCTGCGCATGGTTTTTGCAGTGATTATTACTGCAGAAGTTTTGCGGCATCATCGCATTTTTTTAAAGCATGAAATCCCCGATGTGCAAGAGGAGATCACATGGATAAATATGATGTTATCGGCCTGGCGATTGCCATAATTGCCGTATCCATAGTTTTATTGCACTAAGCAACAGGTGACGGCGGAATACCGCTGGGCCCCGGGAACCTGATGCTGCGCGTATGGGATTTCTTGGCTGTACCTCGCTAAAGCCGAGTTTTGGGACCTCAGATAAATCGACTGTTTCCACAGCCGCCTCCTTATTCCTGCCCGAAGGCACCCGTGTCTCAAATTCAACCGCATTTTTCCAAATTCTTGTTGCCGTTTGTTTCCAAATGAAGCATTAATGCTTAATGTTAACATGACTTAAAGTGCGCCTAATCCCGCAGAATGGAAAACAGCTGGTATGGAAGAAAAAACAAATTTTCGATCGACTGCATTTGACCAGGCCTGCCAGACCATCTTGGGATCTTTTCCCGAATCGATCGGGGTGGCGTTTAAATTTCTGGATTGCGGTTGTTCACTGCTGTGCGGTGTTTCTGCTCAGGGAGATCCAATCGGAGAGCTGGTGCATGTTTCCGGCCAGCCGCAAAAAAAAGGTAAAAAGCCCCCGATTTGTTTTCGGTGCAAAAGAGACGGAGGATTTAACCGTGTTATTTGGCAGGGTATACACTGGCCCGGTGATGAAAGTGAACTGCCGGATAAGGAATTGAGGCTGATGATCGGAAGTAATGTATTCGGGCCTGACTATATCGAAACCAACACTTGAAAAAGACGGCATGCAAAACGGCCTGCGCATCAGGCGCTTACGGGCCGGTATAGACCCTCATGGTACCAAATCCTGGAAAACGGCTCTCCGGCTGGCAAGAGGCCTTTTTCCAATCTGGCAACATCAATGTCGATGTCAGGCTGATCGTAGGCCGCATCCCAGGGTTCGATCAGCATGGCGCCGCCATCCAACGGAATCATACGCGGGAAAATAGGCTTTCCCCATTTTCGCTGATGCATTTCAGCTTTTAAATCCGCGAGTGAATCAAAGGCAATTAACTGTTGCAGGGTTACCAGTGTCGGCGGGCTCAAGGGGACCTCACCGCTGAGATTGCAGTTGAGGCCTTCTTCAGGGTTGACCCATAGCCCATGGGTGGTTTCACGCTGATCGGGCCGGCAGTGCTGGTCGGAGGGCATGCAAGCCAGCCAGAAAAGCGTATCATAACGGCGCTTCATCCGCACAGGGGTGATCCAATGGCTCCAGGGTGATAAAGCGGACAGCAACAATGTCCAGCCTTGCGACTTTACCAGGTTGGCGAGCCAATCTGGCGCAAGGTCCTTGCGATCGCGCAGCCGCACCACATGTTCTACGTCCGTAGGGCTCTGATTGATGCGCCTGGCAAAAAATACGCCGGCTTCCTCCAGTGTCTCGCGGATGGCCGCAACGCCATAAGCCACACTGTGTTCCGCAGACAAAATTCCGCCGCCCAGGCGGTTCCAAAGAATTTGACCGCCCAAATCCACATGGCGCTGCCAAAAGCTGTATTGCCAATCCAGCGGATCCAGAATGCCACCCGGGAACACATAATGGCCGGCCATAAATCCGCTTCCGGCATGCCGTTTCAACAAATAGACCTGTAACTGCGCCTGATGCTGACGCGCCAGGATAAGCGTGGCGGCCGGCAGGGGTTCGGGTGGGATCGCAGGTTTATGCGCCATGATGATGAATGATAGTGATCAATGGGTTAAAGTTTTGAAACGCTCAATTTAGGGCCCTAATTTGAGCGATTGTCGAGGTTGCCGCAACTACACGGCAGATGCCATTCCGCTATAGTCTACTATGCGGAATGGCATCTAACACCGTAGATGCGGTAAGATCGGCAAGCCCCGAAGGGGTTTCAAATTAAAAATATAAAAACGAAAGAATTCCATAAAATGGAGAGTATTACCCACATTTTTATTTTGAAACGCTCAATTTAGGTTAGTCGCTTTTTGGTAATAGACTCCAACCAGGCCTCCTCCCCGAAGGCCTCGGAAAGCTTTTGGGAAATAGCGGCCATCTGGTCCGCATCACGTGTTTCAACGACCAGATCAACATCGTCCAGCACTTTGAGCTTGCCATGTTGCTGAATAATATCGCTTGCCTGATTGACATCGACCGTAAACCAGCCTTTCATGCGGCGCAGCAACTCCTCACCTTTAAAAGACCGCTCAAGCACCAAATCAATTTGTCGCTGTTTCGCTTCCCAGCCGATCACGGCAGCCTGTTTGACGATCGGTCTTACCGGATCGTGCATGGCTGCGCATTTGAACCACAACATCGCTCTTTCCACGCTGCCTCCTTATTGACAACCGTTGAAAATTAGGGAAAATATAATCATTCGTTGTAACTGTCAAGATCAATGCTGACACATTTGTTATTCGTTATCAGTTATGGGTTCAAAAACCGGAAAGTTGACCGACTTCTAATAACAAATAACCCATAACGCGCAACCCATCACCAATATCCAATAACTAGAACCTATCTCAAATATAGTAGATCACGCCCAAGGGCGCGACGAAAACCGATTCAAAAACGGAGCATACACGTTAAGTATTCGAGTATTTTGAATCGGTTTTCAACAAAGCCATTGGGTGTTAGATGCATTATTAAGATAGGTTCTAATAACCAACATGGGTGACCATTATGGATGTGTTATCTGCCATGAGCGATCGTCAAAGTGCCCGGGCGTATCTGTCCAAGCCGGTTAAGCGGGCCGATATTGAGGAGATTTTTAATTACGCCGGTCAGGCACCGTCGGCTATCAATTTGCAGCCCTGGGAATATGTAGTCGTTTACGGCGAGGAAAAGAATCGCCTTGTGCAACGCTTGAAAAAAGCCCGGGCCGAAAGCAAGGTCTCATGCGGTCCGGGCACTGAAAATCCGTTGCCGGATCGGTTTAAAAATCGCAGCCGCCAGGCTTCAGCGGCCATGGCGCCGAAAATTGCTGAAATGGGAAAGGAATTTAATCCTTTTGTCGAAGAAGGCAGCTGCTCCTTTTACGGAGCGCCCATTGCAATTATCGTCACGGTCGACCGGATATTTCCAAAAATTCGCTATCTGGACGTGGGGCTGAGCGTATCCTATTTGCTGCTGGCGGCCCAGGCCAAAGGTCTGGCAACCTGTCCGATCGGGCTGATAAGCGCCTATGCACAGGATATTGCCGAAGCGCTGGATATTCCGTCAAACAAGGAAGTTATACTGGGCATCGCGCTGGGATATGCTGACCCGCAATCCCCGATCAACCAGTTCAAAACCGGTCGTGAAAACCTGGATGCTTATCTAAGGTGGTATGAATAACCCTGGCCCCGGGCCGGGTTTCAGATGACAGAAGCCAGAGGTCAGAGGACAGATGGAAGCAGCAAAAAGAACCGAATGAATGTAGATCATCATTAAATTCAGTTGGTTTCTGTTCTCTGTATTCTGTTTTCTGTCATCTGTTTTTTTTAGATCAGGACTGGTCAATCAGCGATATCGGTCTTAGATTTAGGCCACATTCGGATGCAGATCGCCACGACATAATACGCGCGGGGGCCCAGCGCAACGTATTGAAAAATGAGCGGATTAAACGCCAGGGTCGACCGCATTAGGAGAAACGATGAAAACATTAATTCTGTCCTCTCTTGCAATGGTCCTGGTATTGGCCTGTACAACTTTTGATATCAGCGATAATAACGCATCGATTCGTGACCCAAAACCTGCGATTAAGCGGGTTGCTGTAATTGATTTTGATTTTGCCAGACCCGAAGAGGGTAGAACCGATCGCGGGCGGATCACCAGGCCCATGAATGCCGGATCGATTATGGCGGATATTTTTGCAGAGCATTTGCTGGGATCCG
>JAHEIW010000241.1 GCA_024639185.1 Deltaproteobacteria bacterium
GCCGCTGATTGCGGCAGCATTGATTGCCGCCTATGGCTGGCGGCATGCCTATACGATCATCGGCGCAACCGCGCTGGTGATTCTGGTAGCAGCCGCGCTGGTATTGCTGCGCGATCCCCAGACAAAAGGACAGCTGCCCGACGGCAATAGCACTGCCGCCGGCAGATCTATGCTGGCGGCAGCAGAGCACAGCGTTTCCATAAAAAAGGCTGTCCGCACGGGGCCGTTCTGGATTCTGTGTATGGCCGAGTTTACCATCTTTTTTTGCCTGCTGACCATGATTGTGCACATCGTACCGCATGCAACGGATCTGGGATTGCCACCGGGTATCGCCGCTGGCGTTCTGGCCACCATTGGCGGCGTTAGCATGCTGGGTCGCATTTCGATGGGCACGGCCAACGACAAAATTGGCGGCAAACGCTCACTGACAATTTGCTTTATCATTTTGCTGTGTGGGCTGTTCTGGCTGCAAATTGCAAGCAGCGCCTGGATGCTGTTTCTATTCGCCGCTGTCTATGGCTTCAGTCACGGCGGTTTTTTTACGGTCATGTCACTTATGGTGGCGGAGTTGTTTGGCACCGGTTCTCACGGGCTGCTATTCGGATTGGTTCTGTTTAGCGGCACGATTGGCGGCACGGTCGGCCCGGTCCTGGCAGGGCGCATGTTTGACGTCACCGGCAGCTATCAGGGCGTCTTTTGGGTACTGATCGGCCTGGCATTAAGCGGTCTGGTGTTGATCACATTGCTCAAGCCGCCAGAGTCAGCCGAAAGAGCAACTTAGGACCTTGCACCTGTTTACTTTTTTGCCCATCCGCTGTTACGTTCATTTCTCAATTCACATTCAGGATCGCGCCTCAGCCCCTGAATGATTCATACGATCCATAAAAACCATTCATAACCAAATGATTTCACATAATATCTAAAATTAAAAAAATACCTTCAGTTTGAGCGGGATGGCATGGAAAATGCTTTAATCCATCCGGTTTGTCCGCATCCCGCCCAATGATTCGGTGGGATCCGGACCGGGCCCTGCGGGGCATAAACGGGTAAGGTTAAGAGAGGCACTGATGGAAAAGCGACAATATTCGCGCGTGAAAACATGCAATCTGATATCTTTTGTCGGCAGGCGCTCAAACGGCAAGATTTCAGAGCAAAACATGGGCAAAGCGTTAAATATAAGCCAGAGCGGAATTTTTCTTGAAACCACGAATCGGGTTTTATCGGAATCCATCTCGATGATGTCGGTTGATGCCGGCAACAACCTGATCGAGATCAAAGGGCAGGTTATTTACTCAACTGAACGCAGCAACGGCCTTTTTGGCGCCGGTATCCGCTTTAAAGGATCGCAGACCGAAAATATTCAATTTGCCATGAAACTCATCAAAGCTTACAATTCCCAAAAATATAAAACTGCTACGGCCGCAAATCTTCAACCGTCGCTTTAAATCCAGCCCCGGCGTCCATTAAATTAGTTGATTGGTTAACTCGTTGATTAGTTAAATGGTTGAAAAACAGGACCCGGCGTCGCCCTTTGGGCTATGCCGGGGCACGCCCGCCATCGCCTTTCAGGCTTCCGGCTTCGTTCTATCGAACTGCGCCGTGACAAGCCTTGTGAAGGAACGGTTTATCTCACTGCAGAGGCGCAGAGTTCGCAGAGATAACTTTATTATTAGGTTTGCAGGGAGACGACTGCAAACCAATCTGCCTACGGCATGTTTCATGGGCTCTGATGAGCTACGGTGGTATATGTTTGAGTCATATAAATTATATTGCCTATCTATAGAAATTTTGAATTTGCCCGAAGGGCTTGAGTTTATTTCTTTTCGGCCTCCATGCCATGCCATAGCTTTAGCGACGGCAGGTCACCGAAAAGAAATAAGAAAAATAGCCTTTGCGCTCTCTGCGTCTTTGCGGTGAAAATAAGAAAGCCAATCCGCCTGCGGCGGAAATTTCATGCCTTAGTCAACGACTAAAATTCAAATCTACCATTTTGCCAGCCAATCAACTATTTTACCAGTCAACCAATCCACCACTTACCCGTAAAACCAGGGGGACGCCCATTAAATTATAAGTTTCTTATGCTTTCGGAGACAAACAACCGGCATCTCCGCATCCGGTGGCCGTTTTTTCGGTTGGTATCATATTTTTAAAAACGCCAGATGATTCCCAGGCTAAAGGCATGCGAAGTCCAGTTGGCTTCGTTAAGGCGTGTGAATCCGACGGTCCCATCGGAAAAAAATACGGTGTGCGTGCCGTCATCGGTTGACCAGTCCTGATAGTCATAATTAATGTTCAACAGCCAATTGGAAGTGAGAACGTAATTGAGGCCGAGCCCCAGGACCCAGCCGTGGCCGTCGGCATCGTGTACAAAACTTCTGGGTTGTTGAAAATCGGACCTAAGATTCCATTTGGCCTCGGCGTCATAATCGGCCCAATGATATTCGATACTCAGATAGGTTTGTATTCGTTGCGCAAACGATTGCACCTCTGTAGACTTAAAATGAAGATCCAGGCCGACCCAGGGTCCCTTCCATTCAGTTTCGTAAGTGCTGTTCAGACCCCCAAAGGGCCCCAGCGGGGGGATGGTCTGGTACCCGTCGGTCAGGGTTAAATTTTGTTCATGATACGAATAGCCCACCAGCGGTGTGATGGTCCATGTTTCTCGGCCGCCAATTCTAAACGGATAGCCGATGCCAGCGGATGCATCCAGCACGTCTCCATCGTCTGCGCTGTTATTCGAGCGCGAAAATTCAAAAGTGCGATTGTCACCCGCATAGTCCGAATCCTGGACCTTACCGTCATAAATCCAGCCGTAGGAGGCCATGGCCCGAAAATAGAGAATGTTGGGAATCACCGTTTTGTTTTGAAATCTTAATTGAAAAATTTCAAGGTCATCCCAGTCAAGCTCCGATAAAACATTCGGCATGGTTCCGAAAATATTGCCGGCGATATTCCAGTCCACTTCATCTCTTCGATAACCGGCGCTGAGTTTAAATTCAGTTTCGAAAGGCCGCGCCGTCGCATTTTCGCTGCCTGAGGTCAAATGCGTTTCAGCCAGCGAACTGGCATCTGCACTGGAATTCGCGCATGTGGTCAAAATAAAAAAGAGCGTAAAGATCGGGTAAAAAATAAAATAAATGGAAATGGTTTTTTTCATCTATTCAACCTCATCTCCCTAAAATCGTATCAGATGCCACCGGCTGTTGACAAGAATGGATAAATATTTGAAGCAAAAACCGTTCCATTTTTTTTAAAATATAAACAGAATGTTAAAAAATACAAACTTCAAAAAGAGGGTAAATCGAGCCCAGATTGAACGATTTTGTCAATTAATTGACAGATGGTGAACAGAAGAGATGTGTCGTTAAGAAGAAGTATGAGAAAATTGCCGTGTTATTTTTTGCCCGGCTCCAAACTCAGAGCGACCAGCCATGGGCGTTAATCCAGCGCCCAATAGCCCACTGCACCTGCTTGGGTCATATGTCCAGCTGTTCATACGCTCGGCGCACCAATTGATGCCCGTACTGTCTTTCGAGTCTGCGGATGATAAAGTGGCCGCGGGCCATATTTTGAAAATGATCGATGAAGATCGTATTGATCAAAGCGCCTCCGGCCGCACCGATCAGCGGAATCGCCTGGGCGGCCGCCTTTTCAGAAACGATCACCCCGAAGCGCGCTGCCAGAACGGCAATCAGCCGCACGAGTACCGGAGCGCCTTCTTTGGCAATGCCTTTTTCGGCAATGTACTGGGCGGCTTCAGATATGGTGCGCGCCAAAGCTGCGCGCACAAAAAAGTAACCGGTTTCGGTGCCATCATCGCTTTTGGCGGATCCGCCCAGTGCAAATACTTCCAAACAGGCCAGCTTTGTCTCCAGCTGGCTGACAGGTTCGCCCTCGGAGCGTGCGATGTCGGCGATGGAGCGCAGCATGATGGTGGTGGTCACCGGCAGCTCGACCGCCAGTGCCGGAAGGCCCAGAGAGCCGCCACCGGCCCCGGTGGCCATGACAAGCAGTTTGTGGGTCTTATCCGAAGATGCCGGTCTTTTTTTCGCATCCATGGTGGTAACCGCAAAACCCAGGGCTTTTTGAAGCGATTTTTCAGTGGCGGTTTGAACCAGATCTTTCCATTTAGCCGGTAGATAGCCAAAGCCCTTCTCGATAGGCGCTCCGATAGCATTTGAAATCCTGGCCGCCAGACTCGGGTTTTCAAGCAGTGTTTTGGCGTATCTAAGATCGTCGCCATCGTTTGCAGATAATTCCATGTGAAGTTCCTTTATGCATTTTTTCAGGATACAGCTGATGGCCCTTTTTTTGATCCCCT
>JAHEIW010000085.1:0-1799 GCA_024639185.1 Deltaproteobacteria bacterium
TGCCCAAATTAGACGGCTTAAGATTGATTGAAAATTTGCGACGCGAAAAACTGAAAACGCCTATCATTATTTTAAGCGCCAAAGGAGAAGTTGATGATCGCGTAAAAGGCTTGCAGATGGGTGCGGATGATTATCTGACCAAGCCCTTCGCATTTTCCGAATTGCTGGCCCGGCTTCAGGCACTGATTCGGCGCAGCAGCGATGTGGCCGAGCCGACCAAACTGGTGGTTGCCGATATCAGCATGAATCTAATTACCCGAAAAGTGGTGCGGGCCGGCCAACAAATTGACCTGCAGCCCCTGGAATTTTCGTTGCTGGAGTATCTGCTGCGCAATGCCGGCAGGGTCGTGTCAAAAACCATGATTATGGAACACGTCTGGAATTATTATTTTGATCCCCAGACCAATGTGGTTGAATCCAGAATATACAAGCTGCGTGAGAAAATTGATAAAGGATTTTCTACCAAGTTGATTCATACGGTGCGCGGAGTCGGTTATGTTCTTAAAGAAGATAAATAATGCCCGTCATACGCTGGCGTTTCGCCTCACCCTCTGGTATGCGGGAATTTTTATGCTCACCTCCTGCGTGGCTTTTTTCTTTTTCTATTTTTTAATTACGTCCGTTATCCAGGACCGTAGCGATCAAGATCTGCTGGGTGAAGCGCGCACCCTGTCTTCAATTCTCAAACTGCAGGGTATCGAGGCGGTTAAGCGCCAGATTATATTCGAGGCCCAGGCTGCGGGGGAAAAGAAAATCTTTTTTCGATTGCTTTCGCTTGACGGCCAGGAATTTTCTTCTTCAAATATGTCCTACTGGCTGGATATCGGCATTGGCAAGTCAGCCATTAATCAACTGGTCCGGGGCCAACGACCGGTTTTTGATACCATCAGCCTGCCTGATCGTAAACACAGAATCCGGATTCTGTACACCCATATTGGCCGCAACATCATCTTGCAGCTGGGCCAATCCATGGAAAGCTATACCCGCTTTATTGAAGCCTTTCGCAAAATATTTGTCCTTACAATGGCCTCATTATTCATTTTTGCTGTGATTATCGGTTGGTTTATGGCCAGACGCGTTTTGGCGGGGGTTGAAACAGTGACGCAAACGGCCCGCCACATTTCAGAGGGCAGCCTCGATGAACGGGTGCCGGTGAAAAAAAACCAGGACGAGATCGACCAACTGGCCATTACCTTCAACCAGATGCTCGACCGCATCCAATCGCTGGTTGCCGGTATTCGGGAAATGAGCGACAACATTGCGCACGATTTGAAAAGCCCGATCACCCGCATCCGGGGGCTATCTGAAGTTTCGATGACCACCGGCGCCTCTGAGAAAGATTATGAAAACCTGGCGGCCAGCACCATCGAAGAGTGTGATCGCTTGTTGGACATGATCAACACCATGCTGGTCATTTCGAAGACCGAAGCTGGCGTCAACAAGCTTGATGCCGTGAAGATGGATATTGGCGAGGTGGTGCGGGATGCCTGTGATTTATTTCAGGCGCCGGCAGAAGACAAAGGTGTAAAATTAGTGTGTGATGTTGCCGGACATTTCAATATTTTCGGTGATAACCGGCTGATTCAAAGAATGATCGCCAACCTGTTGGATAATGCCATCAAATACACACCGGCGGGCGGCAGGGTTGACCTGACGGTTCATGCGCATGCGCCTGACACCGTTTGGATTAACGTTAAGGACAGCGGTATCGGCCTATCCGATACAGATAGATCCCGTATCTTTGAACGATTTTATCGGTGTGATCCGAGTCGTTCGGAGGCTGGCATCGGCCTGGGCCT
>JAHEIW010000085.1:1899-16041 GCA_024639185.1 Deltaproteobacteria bacterium
CCGTTTGGATTAACGTTAAGGACAGCGGTATCGGCCTATCCGATACAGATAGATCCCGTATCTTTGAACGATTTTATCGGTGTGATCCGAGTCGTTCGGAGGCTGGCATCGGCCTGGGCCTTAGCTTTGCCCGCGCCATTGCCAGAGCCCACGGGGGCGATATAACGGTTGCCAGCGAGTTGGATCGAGGTAGCACTTTCACGATCACCCTCCCAAAACGGATATCAAAACCTTCATCTCCTGGCTGATAGCTGCGTACAAATCATACATTGGAATACTGGAATACTGGAGTATTGGCGTGTTGGTATGTGAATGAATCAGAATTTTTTCCTGCATTACTCCATTGCTCCAGTACTCCAACACTCCGGCAACTTGCTGTTAAATCAGCTAATTTTATCTATATTCTCCTTATGCCTCCTCGTTAGCGCTTTGGAATCTAACCATTTGATCATCCTGGGGTCATTTTGCGGTTATCTTGACAATTTATGATATAGACCAATACTTCTTAATGCTATTAATCTGATCTTTAGAAGGAGGATAAAATGATTCACATTTACAAAAACAACATTATCGGTGGCTTGGTGATTATTCTGACGGCCGGCTTCATCTGGGGCTTATCGAGTCTGGATTCGGAAGTCATAGCCAAAGACGCACCGGCAGCAGAATCCGGGGCCATGATGGTCCCGGCCAGCTTCAGTGAGCTTGCACAACAGGCCCAGCCGGGAGTGGTTAACATCCGAACCGTGAAGACGGTAGAAGGCGGCGGTCCTGTTTTTCGACATTTTTTCGGCGATCCATTTGGGCGTAAAAATCCCTTTGAAAACTTCGGCCCTTTTTCCGATGAGCGTCAACGGGAATTCAAACAAAGAAGCCTGGGGTCCGGGTTCATCATTGACCGTGATGGACACATTGTCACCAATAATCATGTGATCGAAGGCGCAGACGAGATCACGGTGCGTCTGTCAAATGACAAGGAATACGATGCTGAAATCGTCGGGCGCGATCCGAACACCGATCTGGCGCTGATTAAAATCAAAGGTGCAACAGACCTGGTGCCCCTGAAATTGGGTGATTCAGACCGGTTGACGGTTGGCAGCTGGGTGGTGGCCATGGGTAGCCCCTTCGGCCTGGAACAAACGGTCACGGCCGGTATTGTTAGCGCCAAAGGGCGCGTGATCGGCAGCGGTCCCTATGATGATTTTATTCAGACCGATGCCTCCATCAACCCCGGCAACAGCGGCGGGCCATTGTTGAATATGAACGGTGAGGTCGTCGGAATCAATACGGCCATCGTTGCCCAGGGGCAGGGTATCGGATTTGCCATACCGGTCAACCTGGCACAGGGAATCATACGGCAGCTCGAAGAGAGCGGTTCCGTCACCCGCGGCTGGCTGGGTGTCGGTATTCAGGACTTGACACCGGAATTGGCCGAATACTATGGAATCGCAGACAAAAAAGGGGTGCTGGTGGCCAAAGTTTTTGAAGGTGATCCGGCAGATAAAGCGGGGATAAAAGCCAATGATATTATTGTTGCCGTCGACGACAAGCCCATCAAAACCAGTCGCGAGCTGACCGGAACCATTGCGGACATACCGGTGGGTCAAAAAATCGCCATTACGATCCTGCGCGACGGCAAGCAGAAAACGGTAAAGGTCAAAATTGCCAAACGCGATGATCCCGAACGATTGGCCCAACGGGAGCCGGAGCAAAATGGCGAACTCGGAATTCAGATTGCAGAGCTGACACCCGAAATGGCCAAGCGCTACGGGCACTCTGAAACCGAAAAAGGTGTGCTGGTGGTTGCTGTGGCGTCCGGCAGCAAAGCAGCAGAGGCCGGCATTCGTCAGGGGGATCTGGTCAAAGAAGTCAACCGCAAACCGGTCACGACCGTATCCAAGCTGCGTGCTGAACTCAAAAAGGACGCTAAAATTCAATTGCTGGTCAAACGTCCCAATGCCGGTTTTATCGTCATTAAAATTGGTTAATTCAGATAATTAGAAGTTATTTAATCAACGCACCGGCGCGGGCATGCTGCAAAGTTCATTTACAGGTGTCCGCGCCGGACCGTTTTTGTACAAAAAAGAAGGTATTTCAAAAATTCATTGAGCCAGGTCCGTTTCTAATTTATTTCGGTGTCAACATCAAAGGGAATTTTAAGTTTCGAAAGGTGCGCTTTGCATCGACCCGCCTGTTTGACTGCTTCTGAAAGTTTGACCTCTAATTGATCATCTTTCCATTTGCCGCTGGTGGCTTCTTCCAGGATTAAAAGCAGCCGGTCATTGTCAGCTTTGATCCTGGCAATTACCTGGGTAAGCGCCTCCATCATTGCATTGACCTGTGATGCTTCTACGTGGAGGAAGTCTTTGCGGACAAAAAAATTGCGCCATTTTTGTTGATATTTACCTGTTTCCATATTTTACCGCCTTTCGTTTTCAATTAAATTTGCGGTGACATCACTCAGTGAATCACCGTTCTAAACGGGTCGTCCTTATACACTAAGCAGCCCGTTGTTGATCTTTCGCAATGATTTTTAGCAAAGCCTCCACCATAAGCGGATCAAACTGTCTGCCGGCTTCCGACTGAATGAGTACTAAAACCTCTTCAATCAACATGCCTTTGCGATAGGGTCGATCAGATGAGATTGCGTCATACACATCTGCTACCGCTAATATTCTGGCACCCTGATGGATTTCTTCTCCCGCCAACCCTGCGGGGTATCCTTTGCCATCAAAGCGTTCATGGTGTTGAGCAATCATCGGCGTGATGGACCTGAATGCATGAATGGGTTCAATAATTTTTACGCCCAGATCTGGATGGCATTTGATTAATCTAAATTCTTCATCATCCAATTTGGATGGTTTATCCAGTACGGCAACCGGCACACCGATTTTTCCGATATCATGTAAAAAGGCTGCTCGCTGTAATTCTTCAAGTGCATCGGAGCCGAGATGGAGCACTTTGCCCATCTTGAGCGCCAACTGAGCAACGCGTTCAGAATGGCCAGCTGTCCAGGCCGATTTGGCATCAACCGCGCGGGCAAGCGCCTGCAATGCTCCCCAGTTCATTTCCTGCAGTTCTGCGATTAAGTGGGAATTGGACAGGGCCACCGCTACCTGGTCCGCTAACTGGCGGGCCAGCGTTATATCTTCGGTGGTGAATTGCTCGGCTTTGCTGCCGGCCAGCCATAAAATGGCTGCCAGGTTATTCTTCACCCAAACCGGCAATATGAGCAGGTTGGGCAATTGCAGCTGTGTATTCTTTGGAAGATAATGCGGCCTGGGATCATTGGTTTCAATGATCATGTATTTTGGATATGCAGCCAGCACCTCACGCTCATGTGGTCTCAGGGTAATGGTTTCGGTTAAGATACGAGGACAATCGGATTGAAAACTGTAAAATGTCTGATTCTTTTCAGAGCCATTTGATTGGATCAAGCTGATGCCATAGATTTGACAGTCAACGCAGTCCGCAATTCGTGTAACGGTCGTCCTGATGATTTCATCGGTATCAAATGTTGATGCAACCACCCGGTCGATTTTGGCTTTGGCCGACAGGGTTCTAAATTTATGATCCAGAGCGTCTGCCATTTCGTTAAAAACAAGGGCCAGATCCTTAAATTCGTCATGACTGGCGACCTGGACCGGTTGGCTGAAATCCCTGGCGGCGACTCGCAGCGCACCTTCTTTCAGAGCGCCTATCGGCACCAGACTTTTTCGGATGGTTTGGATGCTCAGCCAGAGCACCACCATAAGCGTTAGGATAATAATGGCGGGAAAGCTGATTTTAAACTCGGCCAAAGGGGCAAACACATCTGATTTCGGTTTCAAAAGAATGACCGTCCAATACGGCAGTTTATAGTACGGCTGCAAAAATACTTGTGTGTAGCTGGCGATGAACGCTCTGTTATTGATGTTAAATGTAAAATATCCTGAAGTCGACGTTTGCGTGTTTGATTTAAGAAGAACGGAGCTATCTGCCAGATCAGGCCGGGAGCTATACGGCAGGCGATATGTTGAATCCAGCACACAATAGTCTGTGTCCAGTGGCAGGTTGTCCATCATATAATTGACTGCTAAAGCGATTTATGAAATGAAAGTCTAAACCTTATCCCTATTATTCGGAAATTCATTTGAATGACAGACAGAGCCACCAAGTTAGCCGCCCTGACGATTGCTTCATTGAGTTCGTTTATTACGCCTTTCATGATTTCCTCGATCAATATCGCGTTGCCGATGATTGGAAAGGAATTTAAAACCGATGCCGTGGTCCTGAGCTGGGTGGCGACATCATATCTGCTGGCTGCAGCCGTGTCTCTGGTGCCTTTTGGCAAGCTGGCCGATATTTACGGCCGCAAGAAGGTCTATATGATGGGTATGGGACTTTTTACCCTGACATCGCTGCTGTGCGCCGTGGTGACGTCGGCGCCGATGCTGATCGTGTTTCGAATTTTCCAGGGAGCGGGCAGCGCCATGGTTTTTGCTACCGGCATTGCGATCCTGAGCTCGGTTTATCCGGTTGAAGAACGTGGCAAGGTCCTGGGCATTGCCGTTGCTGCAGTTTATATCGGTTTGTCCTGCGGCCCTTTTTTCGGCGGTTTTATAACCCAGCATATTAGCTGGCGAAGTCTTTTTGTGATCAATATTCCCTTCGGCGTGCTGATTATCCTGCTGGTTATCTTTAAGCTAAAAGGCGAATGGAAGGGCGCTGAAGGCCAAAAATTTGATCTGACCGGTTCCATTATTTACGGCACCGCCATATTTGCGTTTATGTACGGCGTATCCATATTGCCGGCGACCCTGAGCATTGTTTTAATTCTGACCGGTGTGGTGGGGTTGTTTGCTTTTGTTCGCTGGGAGCTGGTGGTGGCCAGCCCGGTCTTTGAGGTCAACCTGTTTGTCACCAACCGCACCTATGCGTTTTCATGTTTGGCGGCGCTGATCAATTACAGCGCCACCTTTGCCGTTGGCTTTTTGCTGAGTCTATATCTGCAATACATAAAAGGCTTATCACCCCAGAATGCGGGATTGGTGCTGGTGTCAACCCCGGTGATAATGGCTATTTTATCTCCGCTGGCAGGCCGGCTCTCCGACCGGATCGAACCGCGCGTGATTTCATCGCTGGGCATGGGCCTGACGGCATTGGGATTGGTGCTGTTAATTGTGCTGAATGCTCATACCACGCTGGTTTACATCGTTGCCAGCCTGATGATACTGGGTTTTGGTTTTGCGCTGTTTTCTTCTCCCAACATGAATGCCATTATGAGTTCGGTGGATAAGCGTTTTTACGGGATTGCATCCGCATCTGTGGGGACGATGCGGCTTTTGGGGCAAATGCTGAGCATGGGGATTGTAACACTGATTTTTGCGCTATATATCGGACGCGAACAGATTACGCCCCAATCCTATGCCATGCTGATCAAAAGCGTGCGGGTGGCATTTATTATATTTTCCTGTTTTTGTGTGGGCGGGATTTTCTTTTCGCTGTACCGCGGCCGCCTGCGACCGAATGATTGAAAATATAAAGATCACCGCAGAGACGCAGAGGGCGCAGAGAAAGTATTTTTTCATTTGTCGCTGAGAGGCCGACAAATGAAAACCACTCAGCCGCTTCGCGGCAAAAACAATAAGTCTATATTATACAGTTTGGTGAATTATCGAAGCCGCTTATTCTTGCCGCAGGCAGGTTGTTTTTTGCTTTCCGTCCTCCATGCCATGCCATAGCTTTAGCGACGGCAGGTCAACGGAAAGCAAAATAAAAAATAAACTCTGCGGTCTCTGCGGTGAGGTTTATTCAACAGAGCCTTTCAGGCCGATTTCCTCGGCCACTTCGCGCATGCCCATGATGGTGTCGGTGATCAGCTCTGAAAGCTCCACCCCCATCATTTCAGCGCCCTTTTCAATGATTGATCGATCGACCCCGGCGGCAAACTGTTTCTGTTTCCATTTCTTTTTTACCGATTTGGCCTTCATGTCCATAACGCTTTTGGAAGGCCGCACTAACGCGGATGTGACCACCAGCCCGGTCAGCTCATCGACGGCATACAGTACTTTTTCCATATCCGATTCGGGTTTGACGTCGCTGCAAATTCCCCAGCCGTGACTGACCACCGCCCGGATATATTCTTGCGGCCAGTTGTTTTCTTTTAAAATTTCCTCGGTCTTTTTGCAGTGCTGATCCGGAAACTGCTCATAGTCCAGGTCATGAATCAGACCGATTACGCCCCATTTTTCCTCGTCCCCACCGCGCTTGCGGGCCATATAGCGCATGACGCCTTCCACTGCCAGCGCATGTTTAATGAGGCTTTCGTTTTTGTTGTATTGTTTCAAAAGCGCCAGCGCTTCTTCGCGGGTCGGAATATTTGAGCTCATTTAATCCCCTCCGTTAAAAGTCAGTTAAATTTTATGAATCCCCGTAGACTTCACCAGCACCGTACCTTGGAATACGGGAATGTTGGAAATCTGGAATAATGGGCACAAAAAGGGCCAAGATCTATCTGATCATAGATCAAATTTGCCGTCCCAACATTCCAAAGTTCCATTATGCCACTATTGCTGGTGAGTCAAGAGCTATCATAAATGGATTGATACTATCTTTATGGTTACGTTTAAAAAAAGCCCTATTGAGAATTTATTTCCTCTTGATCCTTTGATTCTGAGCGGCTATTTTGATTCAGACGATGTTGCCGCGCCGCAAACGGGTCGATATATTCCCGCAGAAAGGATATCAAGCTTGAGAGCCACTCTGGATTCTTCTTTTCAGAAAATCCGCTTCCCGGAACTTTATGGTCGAAATATCGGCGCAAATCTAATGGGTTTTCTCATCATTGTTCTGCTCAATCTTTTCACACCGGTGGAATTTTTTAAAGCGCAGCGAACCTTCCTTTTGGCCGGTGGCTGGCTCGTCATTCTTTCTTTCTATCCCCTGGTGATCTGCATCGGGATCGGGCTGCAATATTGGGTTCAGCGCCCGATTACGCGGGTGATCAATATGATGCGTCAAGGGCTGGATATTGAATCCGACCTGGCGGAAAAGGCCTATCGGCAGATATTGAATCTGCCTTTTATTCTCGGGCTGGTCAATTTCGTCATGTGGATCGTTTTAACAGCGCTGCTGGGTTATTTTTTTGTGATTTTCCGAGACGCGCCGTCGCGAATCAGCTTTTTTGTTGCATTTCGCGGATTTATGGTCGGGTACATTTCAGCCATTCTTTCCTTTTTCCTGACCGAGGCCTATAGCCGCCGCCGGCTGGTTCGGATTTTTTTCCCGGCCGGCAAACTGGCCGCCATACCCGGAACCATTAAATTGTCAATTCTCAGAAGAATACGGGTGCTATATGGAGTTGGGACGCTGGCACCAATGATAATTCTGGTGGGCACCCTGGCTTTCATTTTGTGGGAAAAGAACCTGATTACTGTTTCCGCTGCTGAATTCGGTCGGGAGTTGCTCATTTTTTCGATTGTCCTGTGCGCTATTTTCATTGTCGTCGGTGGTCGATTGAATGTCCTTTCCGGTAAATCCATAATACAGCCCCTCACGGATATGATGGTGCTGGTGCACCGTGTGAGAAAAGGGCATTTCAAGCAAAAGGTCAGGGTGGTTTCCAATGATGAGCTGGGTATTTTGGGCGACGGCTTAAACGAGATGACCGAAGGGCTCATTGAGCGGGATGAGATCCGTCAGTCGCTGTATTTGGCCCAAGAGGTTCAGCAAACCCTGTTGCCCCGGCAAAACCCACAACTGGATAAATTGGATGTTGCCGCCACTATAGTCTATTGTGACGAGACCGGGGGCGATTACTACGATTTTCCGGATACCAGTGAAACCCATCCGGGCGATTTCACGGTGGCCATTGGAGATGTGTCCGGCCACGGCATCCCGGCAGCATTGATGATGGCTACTGCCAGAGCTTTCCTGCGGCAACGATCGATACTGCCGGGCACTCTGGTGGATATCGTATCCGATGTGAATCAGCAGATGGCCAGAGATTTTGAAGAAACAGGTGGTTTTATGACCTTGTTTTATCTGACCATCGACACGAAAACCAAATGTCTTCACTGGGTTCGCGCCGGGCATGATCCGGCCATTTTTTATGACCCCCGGACCGACACTTTGGAAGAATTGCGCGGTGCCGGCATCGCTTTGGGCGTTGACATGGATGGTCACTATGCGCAATATCAAAAGACGAATCTGAAAAAAGGTCAAATTATCTTACTGGGGTCTGATGGTCTCTGGGAAGCCCGTAATTCCGGTGGTAAGATGTTTGGCAAGGAAACCATTTATGAGATCACTCGCAAACATGCGGATGCGAGTGCCAGAGAAATTCTGACATCCTGTTTTCATGAATTTAATATTTTTCTGGGAGCGCGCGCGCCTGAAGATGATGTCACCCTGGTGGTGATAAAGATTACTGAAGACTAGTATTTGGTGTAAAGTGAATTGCATGCTACACACCAAACACCAAACACGAAACACCAAACACCAAAGTATCCATATTAAAGGAGGTACTATATGGCCCCTGGGATCGATCAGCTAAGCGAATTTGCAATGGATGCCATTCATCAGGCAGGTGAAAAGGCAATGGCCCATTACGGCAAGGGTAAGCCGCAGGTCCGATTTGACGAAAGCGTGGTGACCGAAGCCGAAAATCAACTCACCAGTGTATTTCAAAATCGGCTAGAAAATAAATTTCCGGAACACCAGATTTTTCGCTTTGGTGAACTCAACGAAAATTATTCCCACGGGCAAAAACGTTATCTTTGGATATTTGATCCGCTGGAGGGAGTGGCCAATTTCCAGGGGGGAATTCCCATCTGGGGCATGTCTATTGCTTTGCTGGATAATTTTTGGCCGACATTGGGACTGTTTTACATGCCGGCAACCGGCGATCTATTCCACGCCCGGCCCGGTAAGGATGCATTCTGGGGCAATGAAAAAATCCGGGTTAGCGATTCAGGCCATATCAATGACGAAAGTCTTTTATTAACCTATTCCCGGTTTCACCAAAACTATAAGACCACCTTTCCGGGTAAAATCCGGTCGCTGGGATGCGCATCGGCGCATATATGTTATGTGGCCATGGGGCGCGCCGATGCCGCCGTCATTACCAATGATTCCTTTCAGGGTCTGGCGGCCGCGCGGGTCATATTGGAATCCGCCGGCGGAAAAATCTGCAAAATGGATGGCAGCGACTTTCATCTGAATGAATATCTGGACGGGCAGCGCATTGACGATCACCTGATAGTTGCCGGCGCGGAAAATCTTTCCCAGGCCAGGCGTTTTCTTCAGCGACTTTAATCGATACGGCTTTAAACAATGCGAATGTTAATCGGCCAACGGATTCTTTCAATTTTTCTGATTGCGATCCTGCTTCTTACCCTCTTACCGTTATATTCATATGCTGCTGAAAATTCGACGACAGATCATGCCGGATTAAATCCTTCCGTTGCGCCCAAAGGCCTCCCATTCGCAAAATCATTCGAACAACCCATCAAAGATCTCACTCGCTGGGACATTTATGAAATCGTCTTTGGAACGCTCTTACTGCTGGTCGGTTTTGCACTGACCGTATTGGCCGTTCTGCGGTGGCAGGCAAATGATTTAACCTTGATTGTTGTCGATTATCAGCATGTCTGAATCAAAAGTTGATTACCGATCCGAATCCGGCATCCCCTGGGTGTCCCGCCAATCATGGCGGGCGGCCCATCAGGCGGTTGCCTATCACCTCCGGCGGTACCCTGCGGATCTAAAGCCACTCAACGACCGGGCTCAAGTGCTCGAATCATGTCTGAAGGCCGTTTTTCCCATTCTGGATGAGCTGTGCGCCGCCAGCTGTCCCTGGTGTCCGGAGCCGTGCTGCCTGAAGGCCAGCGTCTGGTTTGACTTTAAGGACCTGCTTTTTATGCATTTAAATCAACTCTCAATTCCACCGAGTCAGCCGAAGACCCATTTAAAAAACCCCTGTTGTTACCTTGGATCCAGAGGATGCCGGCTGCCGCGCATCAACCGGCCCTGGATTTGCACCTGGTATATCTGTCCGACCCAGACCGCCATCTTGAAAAAGGGCCATCCTGCTGAGCGCGAATCGTTAGAGCAGGCCTTTAGCCGGATCAAATCCGAGCGAAATGTATTGGAAAAGGAATATATTCGAATGATCTCATAAGCACTGAAATCTTTTTTCTGACAGGATTAATTGAGGGGTCGGGGAGTTTTCCTTAAATTGACGGCGGAATGAAATATCAGCGACTTCAGCGTGCAAACTCAGGGTTAAGGGAGTGTAGCGAAAGAACAGAATTCAAATAGAAAATAATGGGTTAGACCTAAAATCAAATTTGCGCCTCACCGTGGCTTTGGGGTCATTGCTGTTCTTTCGCAACGCTCCCTAAACCCTTCAGACAGTGCACGATTTCGCTGCTGATAATTCATTCCGTTATTATCAGGGGTTGGATGGAAAAACTCCCCGACCCCTCGATTAATTAGATATTGTTTTTGGCTTTCCAGATGAAAGCCAAAAAATTAAATCGCCTTCGGCGAAAAAGTAATTGCCATCAAATTTAATTGAGTTAGGAGTACACTTTTCTGGTAGTTAACTTTATTAAGATTTTTCCGGCCGGAGGGCGGCATTGGGTTTCGCCGATTTCTTTCATCCTTCGCCAGTCAAACCTGGCTATGGCGGGGCAAGCTGGCAAGTGGTGAAGAAAAGAAATCCAAAATATTCCTGTTAATCCTGTCTAATGCCATGTTTTTCTAATGATGGACCTAAAATTAAGAAAAATACCACGGCCGATTTATCTGCGATATATTTTGCTGAATATTCCGGCCCTGGCGGCTGTCATTCTAATTCTGAATATCATCCAGCACTGGGTCGTCTTGCCCGCATGGCTTTTCTGGAGTATTCTGGGTTTCTGGATCATCAAAGACGTCGTGCTGTTTCCGGTTGTATGGCGGGCCTATGATTGGGACCGTCCCGGTCGCTCACGGTCAATGATCGGCGAGCAAGGGGTTGCCCGGGATCGACTGGCGCCGTCGGGTTATGTGCGGGTCCGCGGTGAACTCTGGCGGGCCGAAAAATTGGGCGACGGGCCACCGATTGAGGCCGGGCAGTCGGTTAAGATTATCAAAATGGAGGGGCTGACCCTGTTTGTTGAACAACAGAATGCAGCGGATTAAGGGGTAGCCTTCAAACCATTATCTTAAGGAGATTATGATGGGGCGCTGGGTGAAGCGGATTGTACTGGGGGTGGCAATTGTTCTGGTTCTCTTACTGGTTGGGGCCGGTTGGTACCTGTCCGATACTCTGCCAATCGGCTCCGGCCATGCAGCAAAAACCATCTGTTCAAATGTGTTTATCTCCGGTCGAGATGCGCAAAACGTTTTTGAAGAAGACATTGTGCCCCTTCACTTTCTTTTTGCCATTACGGATTTTATGGTTGATCCGCAAACTAAAACAGTCAGTGCCGACACCTTTGGCCTTGCCAAGCTGCGTGCGATTTACCGCGATGGCTGCGGCTGTACAATTCTCAGAGGCATGCCCGAAGACGAATTTAGAAAACAGGAGATTGGGTATATCCCGCCTCCCCAATATTTGTCGAAACAGCGCTCGAAATTACCATGGCCGGCCGGTAACCACGGTCCGGTTGTTTCCTTGCCGCCCGGGATTGATCCCGTAAAGCTCGATGAAGCGATTGATGCTGCCTTTGCTGAACCCAATCCCCAAAACCAACGCAAGACCCGTGCAGTTGTGGTTGTTTACGATGGAAAGCTGATCGCGGAACGATATGCGCCGGGCTTTGATCTGAACACACCGCAGCTGGGATGGTCGATGAGCAAGAGCGTAACCAACGCATTGGTGGGCCTTTTGGTAAAAGAAGGCAAACTTCAGCTCAACCGCCCTGCGCCGGTACCTGAGTGGCAGCAAGCCGGTGATCCCCGCCAAAGCATTACCCTTGATCAACTGATGCGCATGAGTGCCGGGCTTGAGTTCAATGAAGCTTATGCGCCCTTTTCCGATGCGGTGCATATGTTTTACGATAGTCATGACTTTGCAGCCTATGCCGCATTAAAGCCGCTTGAAGCTGAACCGGACTCGACGTGGAATTATTCCAGCGGCGCGGCCAATATCATTGCCCGGATTGTCAGAACGGCCATTGATAAAGAACACGAAAATTATTACGAATACCTGTACCGCAAGCTATTTCATAAAATGGGTATGTTCAGTCTGGTTATGGAACCGGATCCTTCCGGTACGTTTGTCGGCTCCTCTTATATGTTAGCAACGCCAAGGGACTGGGCGCGGTTCGGTCTTTTTTACCTGCAAGATGGCGTCTGGAATGGAGAACGAATTCTGCCGCAAGGCTGGGTGACGTATACCACGACCCCAACATCTCAAGCACCCAAAGGAGAGTACGGTGCTCTTTTCTGGCTGAATGCGGGTGCTGCGGGAAAGCCATCAGATCGACTGATGCCGTCGGTGCCGCGGGATACCTTTTATGCCCGTGGATTCCAGGAGCAGCGCGTTTTTATTATTCCGTCAAAGAAATTAGTCCTGGTTCGTTTCGGTGCCACCTCTGATAAAAGCGCCTGGAGTGACGATGCCTTTGTTGCCGACGTTTTAGCCGCTTTACCAGAATAATTCAGGCACCAAGATCCGGTCTTTAGCTTTCCCTGATAGCAGATTATGTATTTTGGACCGCTGGTATTTGTGCTATAGTTTAAGTTTAGCAACCTGAGCCTGTCCTAAACAGGTTGACGCTCTACTGATCAGAGTATGGATCTGACCATGGATACTGATACAGCCGACAACGATAATATAATCGACTGTCCTCAATGCAGCATTAAAAATCCCATTGAGTCCGATATTTGCTACAATTGCGGCGCATCCCTGCATGAGGCTCCCGCCCCGCAGACCAGCCGAAAGTGGATTTTCGCAGTTTTATTTATCCTGCTGTCCGTGGGGGTGTTTTATTTCTTTTATGATTCTAATCGATCCGGCGCTCCCCCATCAAAAAACAAAACGGTTTCTGCTGAAAAGGCGAAACCCAGCCGCGAACCCGAGCCCTTACCTGCAAAGACGTCTTTTGTAAAAGCCGGCCCGTCGGGCGAAGCTGAACCTTTCAACATTCCAACCGGTTTGCTGCAGATAAGGGATATTGTTGGAAATCTACTTTCGGAAACGACCGTACCGGTTGTCGGCGGCGGCTGGGTTGCGGTGCCAACCCGCCAGACGGTCGGGGGGTATAGCTGGATTCTTCAGATGGCTGCCGGTGTTCGTCAGACCATTGAAGGCGGTATCGTTAACGATCAGGAACAAATCAGTCTGTGGCGTATCCGCGAGGATCAAATTATAGACAGTCCGGATCTGTATCCGTGGACAGCGGACATCCCCTTGACCTGGATGGCGCTCAGATCTTCTGATCCGCCGGAGCGCATTGACATCGGGGATGTCACGGTTCAGGGCAATTTTATGAAAGGCGCCGTTTCAGGTGATATTGATGAAGCCGGCATATTCATTCAGAAAGGCCGCGTGGTTGGCTGGACTTTCGGTGATCCGGACCCCGGTGCTTTTTTATGGATAGGTGAAGAAGGGCATAATTTAAAAGCGGATATCCGGGTTGACGACTATTATCGACTCAGCTTCGCCAACAGCCGGGAAGAGGAACTTGTGCGGGCGCTGGCCTTAGGTAATGAATATTCAAATTTGGATCGTCTGGAGGCCTTTGCCCGGGCTTTTCGTTTCGAATCCAGGCTGTCGCCTAACCAGATGCCGGATTACCTCAAACCCGAAGCGATAATCAGCCAATTGCGCCTGGTGCTGTCGCGTGCGGCACAGGAAGGCTCCGGCGGCCAGGCGGCCTCTTATTTCGATGCTGAAATTCTTGCCCAGGCAGGCGATATTTCATTGATGCTGGATGTGGCTGCTTTGACGGTCGAAAGCAATGGCCAGGAAGACGCCATTAACTTAATGGAAACCGTCAGCGAATCAATAACGCCTAAAGACGATCAGGAAAAAACACGCTTCAACGAGTTCCAATCCGTACTTTATCAAAGCTGGATGAATGAGTTGCTTGAAGGTGGCGATATTCAGGAAGGCTGGCAGGTGTATGCCCGCGGTGGCCAGCAGCAGCCGAATGATCCTAACATATATTT
>JAHEIW010000242.1 GCA_024639185.1 Deltaproteobacteria bacterium
CCGGTGATCGTTCCCGCACGGCTCTGGTCTTAGACAGCTCCAGATCATTCTTTAAGTTACCGGCGGCACCTCTGAGTTTGGCATTGCTGCGCCAGCTGAGAATGCCCGGCGTAACAATAGCGGACGCCACGGCCATGATGGCCAGCACGACCATAAGCTCGAAAAATGAAAATCCGCCAGATTTCTTCATTGCCTTATGACTCCGTTAGATCCCTTGAAACCGGAACATCTAATCTCCTGGGGAACCCGCTTGTCCGCCCGTGGCGGGCTCGAGGGTTTCCGTCTCCCGATACCGCGGGATTTGGCTTGATCACGGTTCTATAGAAAAAGCCTTCAAAAAGAACCGGTTTGTGGCTCTCCCGAAGGCTTTATTTTAAAAATTGTGGAAAATTGCTTTCATAGTCCATTGTGCAACACAATTTCCATTTCAAAAAACAAGCTCCCAGGAAAACCATTACCGTATAAGTATTCGAGTGTCAATAAAAAGTCGAATAAAACCCCATATAACTAATAAGAATTAATAGACAATTTTAATTTAGCCCTCAACGGCTGATTCGGTCTTAAGCCACTGAAGTGCATTTTGCAAACAAAACGCCTGAGACCCAAATCATAACCAAAAGCCGCTTTGTATCGGGTCTGCGCACACATCTGTGCAGTATTCTCGCAAAAAATGTACCAAACCAATAAAATTAAAATTTATATAATTTTCAATTAGTTATAATATTATGAAAAAAATTGCCACTTTGAAAATCGAAAAAATGGGTAATTTAGGTGTCAAAAATGCCTTACATTTAGGCAATTAATGTATGATTTTCGCTTTGAGGTGCCATTTTTGCACGTATTGATTTTGATCCGCTTGACATTGTGGACTGCTGCTTAACCGGTTGCCGTTTCAGGACACTGCGGAGTTCCAGTGCCGCTAGACACCTTCGGCAATAAGGGGGACAGGTGGCGGGCACGCATCGGAAACCTGAAGGTTCCAATCTATACATTTTAGAATGATTTTTGGTTTTGCGAAGCAAACCTAACACTTTCGAATGGGTATTGCAGGTCTGGATTTTGCACATAGCTTTAAAACATAACGAGGGCGGATTGCCATAAGGACATAACGATCGCGCCTCGATAAACTTGAACACGCAATTCGAATTTGAGTTTTAAAACAAGGAGAACATTATGAAAAAGGAATGGGATCCGTTTGACACGTCTGACAGGATGTGATCGCTGAAATCCAAAGCCTCCCTGCAGGAACAGGCTGCCAATGCCATATCCTGCGGGGGGTGGTTATGTGTGACCGCACAATTACGTCAATTGCAGGAAACCGGATTCAATGGTTTCTGGCTGCCGCCCGCTGCTGGATGCGTTGCTTGCGCCGGCTTATTTTGTTGATTTTGCGCACAACCGGTCTTGATCGCTGCGGCGGTTCGATGCGCTGGATCAGCGACGCGATGACCCCACCATCAATATGTTTGAACCCTTTGACCAGTACCCATTGGCCCTGGCGCAAAGATCCCAAATCCAACGGATCACCATCAGCATTGGTCAACTCGGTGGTCAGCTGACGGTCCTCAAAGCGCCAGTTGACCACATGGATGGTTTGTTCGGCTGCAATCAGTTCAGCCTTCTGGACGTTGACTTCCATAATGCGCGCCTGGGCCTGAAAAGGATCACAATCATCAAAACTAAAATTTTCAATGGGATTGGACTCTGCCGGAGCATTAACGGGTAACAGGAGGATTGCAATCCCCAAAATAAGCACCCCGCAAATCGCCTTTACGCCTTTGCATATGTGAAAATCCATAAAATTAAGCCTTTCTAAAAAATTTGGTGCCAGTAATATCGATACATGTCCGGTGTTAAGATGGCAGGCATACTGACGATACCGCCTTCGACACCTACAAATATTCGCGCGCCACCTTCTAGAATGGCAATCACCGGCGCCGAAGGGATGGCTGTGCCAATAGCGACCACTCGATCTTTTTTGCCCAGATCGATGGCATTGCCATCGCCATCATATTCGACGACCATACTAAATTCACTAACCGATGCCCCCGTTTGGTAATCCACCGCATACAAGCGGGCCACCCCCCTGACAGTCGACGCCGCACAGGGGTCTCCGCCGCCGCCGCCACCTGAATCCGGAGTGTAGGTCGTAAAATAAGCCACACCACCATATACTCTTGGTGCTGCCACTACCTTTTCTCCCGAATTTTCCAGGCGGATAAACCAACCGTTACCGTTTTCAAGACTTGTTTTGGCCGCCTGTTGCTGGGCTTCGGTGCCCATCTGAATCAAATCATCGGTGACATCAACCAGATCATCTTCATCCAGGGTGGCACCACCCGACCAGTCGTTTTTAACAGCGTAAAAACGGTTGACAATACCGGTCTCAGCCGGATCAGAACGGTCACCCGTGCCGAAGAAGATATAATCACCGAAATCCTCGGCCACCACATCAGGGGCATACAGCATCTTGCGCTTGATGCCGTCTGCAGCAGAGGCGGAAAACAACTTTTGCGCGCTCCAGACACCGTTTGCTATTGATTTTGTTTTGGTACCGCTGCAAAACGACATGACCTCATCGTCTTTGAAAGCAAAGATGTTACCGGACAGATCGCCGGTGTAGATGCGGCTGACAATACCGTCACCGTCGTGATCGATGCCGGATACATCCACAATGGAATGCGTCATGCCCAGGCTGGAATGATCGACGGCATTAAAATTCAATCCACTGATCAACTGGCCGTTGGCCACCTGAACGGCAAAGAGCGCCCGACCCACCGCATCGGTAGCGGCGGGCGTTTCCAGATCCTGGTTGTTGTCATATCCACCCGGTATCAAAAACACGTCTTCCACCGTGTTGCTGACGGTCACGGTACACGTCGGTGGCACACCGCTCTCGCTGACAGACACATCCGTGGCCACCACGGCCGGTTGCGGACGGCTCCAGGATTGACCCAACATTTCATAGCTATCGGTGTCCGGATCATTTGAGGGATTGGGGTCTAGCAGGGTCGATTCGATAGAATACAACCAGGCGGGCGCGTCATGGGCCGTGATGTCTACTGCCATATAGTTGAGCCCGCCACGGCGCTCACCGATGATCATGATTTTCTGGCTGGAACCATGGTAAACCGAAGGCGAACCATCGATAAAATAGTCGTGATCGTCGTTATTGAGTAATTTCAGACGTCCCATTTGATCCGGGGCAATAAAACCCCAGATTTCGCTACCGTTGGCATCATCAAAAGCATGCAAAATGCCATCGTTTGAACCGGAAAATATAATGGTCCTGGCATCGTCGGTGGCCGGATTGCCGTCCGGATCCCCGTAGTGCACGACAGCCGGTTCTGAATGAATAATGTCACCGAGTCTGCCCTGATGAACGCTGTCAAACAGAGCCGTTTTTTCAGCTGCGCCTGCCACCCCCAGCTGACCAAAGGTAATATTTACATTTGTGTCCACAAAGGCGTTGGCCGAATGGGTCAGATCCGATACCAGTCCGGTATAAGTATACAGATTGCGAGGGGTGGTACTGTCAATCAACATATCGAGGACTTCGCCAGCGCCCCCTTTTTCCACATCCGGTCCGTCGGCACCCAGAACGGTCCAGTACGACAGCGTGTTATCTTTGATCAGGCCGTCAGGTGTACAGGCACCCATGCCGGTGGCATCAAGAAGATTTCCGATGCTGTCCAGGCCATAGCGTTTGATGTTGCCGATCCAGCGACCGCTTTGCTGGGGCTTGAAAAATCCCAGATAAATTTTGTCACCGGCATAAGTTCGGTTCATGCGACTGATGGGAACCACCGGAGCCACAAAGACCGCGTTTTCTTCTGAAATCGCGGTCAAAATCTGATCGAAAGCCATGGCCAGTTCCGAGATATTATCAGCCGTAAAATACTCCCCGCCGCCGTTAGCAGCCGTATTTTGCAATAACGCATGGGAGGTTTTAAAGCCGATGGTATAGGTAACAATTTTTTGCTTGTCGAAACCCGTCCCATCACCCAGAGTGGTATGACAATCATTTTCATACAGGTATTTGGCCACGTCGTCCAGGTAGTCAGAGCCATTATCAGAATATACGGCTTCTGAGCCGCTGTGATCACTGTCATAATCGCCGATGATATCACCGTTGATATAGGGAGTGCCGGTCAGTTGCGAATCGATATCCTGGGTCGACTGGCCATCGGTCATAACAATAATGTAGTTCTTCTGGCAGCGTTCCTGCATGGGCGATGTATAGCTGACACCGGCGTTATACCAGCTGCTCATGCCGGCAAAATAAAGCCCGGCTT
>JAHEIW010000243.1 GCA_024639185.1 Deltaproteobacteria bacterium
CAGCGTTTTCTTTACGCTACTGATATCTTCAATTTTAAAAGGCATCTTGTTTCCAATTCAATAAAATTTAAGCGCCTTAAACTGTCCGAACCCCAATGCGTTTGAAGGCACTTTGATTGCACAAAAAATGGTGCGAGAGGGGAGACTTGAACTCCCACTCTGTCTCCAGAGCTGGATCCTAAGTCCAGTGCGTCTACCAATTCCGCCACTCTCGCATTTATTTTAATAAGTAAAATCGGCAAAAGATTCGGGCGGAACGATTTGGCAGGATGATAAATCATCGAAAATTAACAGGAATTTAATGCGACAGCTCAGCCCCCAAATCCTTTAAATTCAAGTATAAAAGACAATACTGATAATGTCAATCGAATCAGCTGTCAAGACAAATATAGCTACATCGAATCAGCCGGAGTTGAAAAAAGGAATGGGTTTAGGTATAAAATTAATATGCTTTCAATAATCGCGCAAGTTCCAAAACCGATAAACCGCCGCCAGCGGTTGCCACGCCTGACCGAATCAAAAATGGCAATTTCGCGGGTTAAATTCATTACCTCAATAGCCCTCAGCCTGCTCATTTGTGTTGCAATCCCGGATGCTTACGCAAAACGAAAGCTTTTTGAAGCTCAAATGACGGTGGTGGCAATAGATCCGGGGCATGGTGGTAAAGACAGCGGTGCCAGGGGCCCAAACGGTACGCTGGAAAAAGCGGTTACCCTCAACCTGGCACGCATGATCGCACAACAACTGGATACCGATTACCGGGTTGTTTTAACCCGCGATGACGATTACGCGCTTGAACATTCGGACCGCACGGCCGCCGCCAATCACGCCCGGGCCGATATTTTTATCAGCCTGCACAGCGGCAACAGTTTCAGCCAGGCAAGCAATAGATCAGCTGTTTATTATTACCTGCCATTTCAGGGGTCGGCGTTTAAAGCTGCGTCAGAAGTCCCGCACCCCTCTGAGGATGGTGAAACTGCTGTCCGTTGGAATAGCATCCAGACCAAACACCGGGTTACCAGCAAAAAACTGGCAATGCAAATGCAAGCCGGGTTGACATCCATCTGGCAGCCGCAGGAGGTGACGGTCCGGGGGATCCCCATGCTGGTATTAGAGGGCGCGGATATGCCGGCAGTGGTCGTAGAGATCGGAAATCTGGCCAACGCCAGGGCAGAAAAACAGCTGACAGATTCCCAGTATCTTTTAAAGATCGCCGGAGCCATAGCCCGGGCGATTACGGCCTTTCTGGCACAAAAGCCACAATAGGTTTATGCAAATTGAATATTGTCGATTGTATGTTGAACAATAAAAAATACTCGAAAATTAAATGATAAGTTTCCGTCAATATTTAATATAAAATATAAAATTTTATGAGTTCCGCCTTGAACGGTACGGTTCCTTGTACTATACTCTATTTCTCTGGATGGATAGAGTATGAAGGCGTCTCCCGCAGATCGGGGCGTGGCGCAGCCTGGTAGCGCGCCTGCTTTGGGAGCAGGAGGTCGGAGGTTCAAATCCTCTCGCCCCGACCATGCTTTGCCTGAAGGCTACGCATGGCAGGCCACGTTGCGGGACACCTGACACCTTATTTTACCTGTTTGGTATGCTTGAGCAGGGTGGGCGTGGCGATAAGCACCAGTATATCGCCGACCGGCCCGTTACACAGCAGGGTGATACTCGACAGCAAAATCGACCAGATAAAAACCTCAGATTTAACCACCATGGCGCTAAATCCCTGCGGGATAAAAAAGAACAAAATCAGGTTAAGCGCGCAAATCGCGGCCGCTCCCCACACTGCCCAGCGGAGCCTGTTCCAAATGCCGATTCCGAAAATGATAAGAGGCAATATCTGGAGCAAATATTTCAGGCCAAAAAAGCTCATCAAATTATCCGCTAAATTGGGCTCATAGGCCAGCCAGATAATGCCCTTAAATATGCACAACCAGCCCACCGCCCAGATTTGCCACGGGAAGTCCGTACGCATTCTCTCGGATGGAAAAATCCGAAAGTTATTTTTAGCCATCATTAGATCCTCGTATCAAATATATTCGGTTGCCGGACGGAGATCCTCGTGAGACGGGATAAGTCCCGCTAAAAAGCAAAAAGTATCGGGCATGCATTTTCTGGCCGGCAAACAGAATAAGCCCTTTACGCGCTGCCTTTCAACCGTCAGCGGGCATGACCATCAATCGTATAATGTGTTTATGTCAAGTTCTACTGTATTTAGGTCATCAGAAAGCGCAGGTCAATCAAAAAGCAGGTGAAATGGGTATATGAACTGATAGTTCGGGCATCAAGACGTCCAAAAGGTCATTTTTGTCTCAGCCTATTTATGCATTAGTTCCAGCGGCCCTTTGGGTAGGTCAAAAATCAACTGAGCAGATTAACAATGGACAGCGTGATAACCAGAAATGAAATCACTGCACCGGCCATACCAAAGAAAAAAGGATAGCGGAAAAAAAGGACATCCAGCTCGGGACCGGTTTGATCCAGCTTTTCAAAAAATGTCCGGGTTTCAAACCAGGTATTTAATTTTTCCTCGATCGCATGCATTTTTTTAGGTGCAACCAGCAAAACGATGCCAATTATCAGTCCACAGAAGCATGCGATTCTCGCAATCCAGGTAAAAAACAAAAAGATAATCTCGAGTGTATAAAAATATTTTTGAGACCCCAAAAATACTCTTGCAAAATTGGATATATCGAGATCAAAAAAGAAAAAAATGAGCGCGAATACTGAGCCTCCAATAAGGCACAAGCCGATAATAATGTGATGGCTGTAAATAAAGGCCTCTGTTGGAACATCCTTGTCGAGAATGCTGGAAGACGGCCCGACGGAGATACTGCGGTTAAAGAAACTTCCGAGCGATTTGGTCAGACCGGGTGACGCCAGCAATAACAGCGAAAATGCCATCCCCAGAACACCAAACAGCAATGTCAGCAACTCGACTGTACGTAAAGCGATATCCCAAAAAATTTCCATCTTTATTTCCTCAGGTTATTTCAGCCAGATGACATCAAATGCATTTTTTTGCAGCTGCATTTATTTATGGGTGAGTCTGACGGCAATACGGTTCACCTGCGCATCGGCTATGGATAGCAACTTTTTGCGCACGACCCTGGAATAATATTCACGTTCGGTTTTTGTAAAGGCTTCACCATGTAGTTTTTTAAATACGAGGTCTTTTTGTTTGGGTGAAAAAAGCCGATCCAGACTGGCATCCAGTTCAGCGGAACGCTCCATCTTATCGGGTGTTCGCGGGTATCCGGCTATAGCAGATTTTGGCGCCGGCATGGCATTTTTAATCTTGGCCGTGTAATCCCGTAATGTATTTTGAACGGTCCGAATGGAGATGCTAAGACCGCTGCTCAACGATAACAGGCGGGCGGATATTAAGGTCCCATATTTGGCCTTCAGAGGGCTGGCAATTTTTTTCAGGTTCTGGGGCGCATCAATTCCCTCAAGGTCGAATAATTCATCGGTGAGCAACAGGAGCTTTTCCAGATTCTGTTTTTTCGGACTCGATTCCCAGTATTTTGAAAACAGCGCATGACTGTTGAGCGAAACCCCATTACGGGCGCAAATGCTCAATACAACCGGAAAACGAACAACCAGTTCAGGATCGTTGGAACTTGCAAGTGCATCAAGGATAACCGTTGCCTGGCTCCCGGTCAGTCGTTTTTGACCGGAATCAGCCAGCAATGAATCCAGCACGCGCAGCACTGCATCCGAACCCTTAACGCTAACCGGCGATGTATGCCTGCCATCATTTTTCATTTTGCAAATCGAATGCTAAGCTCTGAATTTCGTTCTAAATATTAATATATCCGAATCAGCTTATTTTATCAAATAAAAATTGTATCTATTTATACAAATCCAAATCGACAGTGATGCAGAAGATCATGGAAAAGAGCTAAATATTTGTAAATACATAGATTAATTTTATTGAAAATCACTGCTCTTGGAGGGCATACGAAATGAGCGACTAAACTGAACGAATGCCGGTGCTCTGTCGCAAAGGCACAAAGATGCATTGAGTGCTTAATTTAGGGCATTTTCAGATGATGCGCCATAGACGCGCTGCCTGGCCCTGGCGGCTTTTTTGAGGGGTTCCACATGAACATCAACGTAATCAAATACGCGGGCGTATTTTTTTCCGGGTGCCGGACGCAAAACCCGACCGAGATACTGCAGCAGACGCCCGCTAAATTTTATCGGTGTTGCCAGAAATAAGGTCGTCAATTCTTTACAATCAAAACCCTCTCCGATTAACT
>JAHEIW010000086.1 GCA_024639185.1 Deltaproteobacteria bacterium
CTCAGGCTAAAGCCTCTGTAATAGCAGACCGGGCCAGCAAACGGGTGGAATCCAGTACCGGCAGGGGACAATCATGCGGGTCAACCAGCAGTGGAATTTCAGTACATCCCAAAATAGCGGCATCACACCCGCGATCCTTTAATTTTCCTATGACGTCGTTGAAATAGAGACGCGATTTCTCGGTGAAAACCCCGTTAACCAGCTCTTTAAAGATAATTTGATCGATCTGTTCACGATCCGCTTCCGCGGGTATTTGACCGGCGATATTAAATTCATTTAACGTATCGGGATAGACCGGACCCGTCATGAGGTATTTGGTGCCCAATATGGCCAGCTGTTTATAGTTTTCTGTGCGCGCTTTATCTGCAACCGCTTCTGCAATGTGGAGCCAGGGAATGGGTGACTGCGCTTTGACCATTGCAAACGCTTCGTGAATCGTGTTGTCCGGACAAATTGCAAACTGGGCGCCTATCTTGGAAAGTTTTAGCGTTGAGGACAGCATAAGGGCCGCAACGTTTTCCCAGTCGCCCTTGCGTATATGGACCATGTATTCTGCTAACGGATGGGTATGCATGCTGATCTCAGGGTGCATGTGCTCACCCATTAAAGCGGGTGCTTCGCCGCATATGGTCCGGTAACACAGGGCGGCGCCTTCGGCACTGCAGCCGACAATACCAATGTGTTTGGGCATGGTTTGTTTCCTCTCTTCAATGCAGTACAACTTCAGTTATACGGTAAACAGAACAATTGCCATCAAGGCAAAGATCATCCCGATGCCTTCCTTAAGGGTGACAGGTTCTTTCAAAATGAAATAGGCCAGTGCGATGGTGATCACCGGATTTAAGGCCGACAGGGTGGCGATAACCGAGACCTTGCCCTTCGGCATGGCAAACAGATAAAACAGCGCTCCCAGCATACCCAGGATCCCGGTGGCAAACGCCAGGGAGATCCCCTTGGGGTGTACCTCAGGTTTAAAGCCGAGAAAAAAGAATACGATCAGTGCAAAAACAGCGCTGCCGACGCCCTCATAAACCGAAGCGCTCAATGGATTAATATAGCGGGTTGTTATCTTTGGAATAAATCCCCAGATACCCCAGCAGATCATTGTCATACTCGCCGGAAAAAGCCATTCTTTCATTTTAATTTACCGTTTCTTTATCTGTCTGAAATAGAGGGGTTTTAGAACAATCTGGTTCCATTTAGCAAGCTTTTTTCGAAAAATGGCACTGCATAGATGGGGAAGCGACTTTTCGCTGTTTTCAGGTAAATTTGAATTTTCGGAAAAATTTAAAAGTATTGACAGATAGCGTATACTTAAACAAACTGTAATCGATCGCGGTGAATACAGATGACTGACTTCAAATATTCGAATGTTGAAAAAGAGATGGCCACCTATGGATTTGACAGAGTCGTCAAAAGCCACTGCCGTATGTGTCATGGCGGCTGCGGCGTTCTGGTTTATATGCGCAACGGTAAAATTGCCAAGATTGCCGGTGATCCGGATTGCCCCATCAATCATGGCACGCTTTGCAGTAAGGGGCTGGCCTCCACCCAACTGGTATATCATCCGGATCGATTAACCCACCCGGTCAGAAGCGTCGGATCCCGGGGAAACGGCCAATGGGAACAAATTTCATGGGATGAAGCGCTGGATTGTATTGCTGAAAGAATCCTCGCATACAAAGCTGACTTTGGGGCAGAATCGATTGTCATGGGTTACGGAACCGGCAGAGAAAACGAGGGGGTCATATATCGCTTTGCCAACCTTTTAGGAAGCCCTAATGTTTTGACCGCCGGTCATTTTTGCTACGGCCCCCGAATTGCCACCAGCATCATTACCTGCGGAACCAACCCCATTGTGGATTATGAGAACCACCCACAGTGTATCATGGTCTGGGGAAACAATCTGGTGATCAGCAACCCGGATTGTTACAAGGCAGAGCCGTTTTCGGTCAGTCTGGCAAAGGGTGCCAAACTCATCGCGGTTGATCCGCGTTTGACCCGCATTGCCGCACGTGCCGATGTGTGGCTGCAGCCCAGACCCGGAACCGATGCCGCGCTGGCGCTGGGCATGCTCAATGTGATTGTGAACGAAGAGCTCTACGACAAACAATTTGTTAAAGATCATGTCCATGGATGGGAGCCCTTTGTGCAGCGTGTCAATGAATATCCGCTGAAGAAAGTGGAAAAGATCACCTGGGTTGCCAGAGAAAAAATCCGGGAAGCCGCTAGACTGTTTGCGACGACCAAACCGGCAGCCGTTCAATGGGGGGTTGCCATCGAGCAACAGATCAATTGCGCCGATAACGACCGTTTGTTGATGGCCTTAATGGGACTCACCGGAAACATCGATGTACCCGGGGGACAGGTGTTGTTTTCGACACCGAAAATTCGTAATGTGGGCTATTTCTGCGCCCATCGAATGCTGCCCGATGTCCAGAGGGAAAAACGCCTGGGGGGTGATCGCTTTCGCCTGGCCGGAAATTTCGCCATTATTAATCCCAAATGTGTCTGGGATGCCATATTGGAAGAAAAGCCCTATGCGGTGAAAATGCTGTTTTTTATTAGCTCAAATCCCCTGGTGACGCGTGCCAATGCGAAAGAGGTTTACCGGGCGCTTGAAAAGGTTGATTTCATAGCGGTTTCGGATTTTTTTATGACGCCGACAGCCGAACTGGCCGACATCGTGCTACCGGCGGCCAGCTGGCTTGAGATGGACTACATCGCTGATTACTGGAAGCGGCACGGATACATTTTTCCCCGACGAAAAGTGGTACAGGTGGGGAAATGCCGCTCCGATCATGAAATGCTCAATGATCTGGCCCATCGTGTGGGCCAGGGAGACCACTGGTGGGACAACTTTGAGCAGGCTCTCGACTGGATCCTGGAGCCCATGGGGATCACCTGGCAGGACTTTAAGCAAATGGACTACCTGCGTGGCGAGGTGATCAACCAGAAATATAAATTCAAGGGCTTCAGCACACCAAGCCGCAAATTCGAGCTGTATGCCTCCCTGCTGGAGCAATGGGGTTATGACCCCCTTCCGCAATACCGTGAACCGCCGGAAAGCCCTTACAGCACACCCGAACGCTTCAAGAATTACCCTTATATACTGATTACCGGCAGAAGATCACCCGGGTTTTTTCATACTGAAAACCGGCAAATTCCCTGGTTGCGTGAGCTACACAGGGATCCCATTGTTGAAATCCATCCACGCACGGCGAAAAAGGAGAACATCACTGAAGGTGACTGGGTTGTGATTGAGTCAGTCCGGGGCAAGGTCAGGCAGCGGGCCAAATTATTTGAAGGCATGGACCCGCGGGTTGTATCGGCCGAACACGCCTGGTGGTTTCCTGAAAAAAAAGGACCCGCTCACGGATGGGATGAATCGAACATCAACATATTAACCGACAATGCATATGAAACCTGTGATCCTGCCATGGGTGCCACCAGCGTCAGGACGCTTCTTTGTAGGATATGCCCCGAACCTGAAGGAGGCGGCTCATGATTGTTGAGGCTATAAGAATTGATCACCAAGCCTGCTGGGGATGCAAGACCTGCGAGGTGGCCTGCAAACAGGAAAACCGTGCAGCTGATGGCGTCAAACTCATTGCGGTCCAGGAAGAGGGCCCTGAGATAATCGACGGAAAATTAAATTTTGTGTTTCATGTTAATTTATGCCGGCATTGCGATGAGCCCCCCTGCGTCGACGCTTGCCCCGATGCGGCGATACGCAAGCGATCCGACCGGATCGTGGTGATGGACTCTGAAATGTGTACCGGTTGTCAGGCATGTATCGAAGCTTGCCCTTATGACGCCATTGACTTTGACCCGGACAAGAGTATTGCGCAAAAGTGCAATCTTTGTCATCATAGAATTGAAAACAGGCTCATCCCTGCTTGCGCGGATAATATCTGTCCGGCGCATTGCATCCACTTTTTATGTTACGATTCCGCCCCTTCCTAATTTTATCCTTGCAACCCAATAGCGAGGGCAATAAAATCATAAAGTTCAGCTAACCACCGTGGCAATTTATCCAAATGACAGATAAAGACCCAAAAGAAGACTGTCTTGAAATCGATCAATCTTGCGGTGACGATCTCAATGCAAAAATTGGTGTGCTGACCCGGCGCGAGGTCGAAGCCCGCATTCTGGCGCCTGTTATTGATGCATTAGGTCGGCAATTTGGAAATGCAAAGGTGCTGGCGTCCGTCCGTGAAACCATCATTATAAAAAGGGAGCTGACATGTGCAAATTTGCGGTTACAGGCATTGTATTCATACTGCTGATTTTAGGATGCGCGTCCATGGAGACCGGTGAAAAGATGAGTCATTTTGACGAAACCTCCAGAGCCTACCTGCGGGCGATACGCTGGGGAGAATATGAGGCTGCATTTGCTTTTAAAAAACTAAAGGCCCGGGATGAGGAATTGCCGGATTTTGAAAATTACCGCACCGTACAAGTGACAAATTACAAAGTCAAACAAACGATTATTTCTGAAGACAAATCCAGGATCATCCAGATTGTCGATTTCCAATACTACCGAACGAATGATGTGACCGTCAAAAATCTGATTGATCGGCAGAAATGGGAATATGACAAAGAAGAGGAAAAGTGGTTTCTTCAGAGTCATTTGCCTAAATTCTAGCGGAGTAATTACGTGTAAAATGGAGCGAATCATAGATCAAAACCCTTTGAAGCTGTCTTCAAACTAACAGGAGTTGCATGAAAGTTGTCGACACCATTATTTTTTTCGTACTCATCGGGCTCATTGCCCAGGCCGCTATTGGCCTGAGCTATTTGATTTCATCCATCCGAGAATTGGAAAAACGCGCATCTGTTTTTGCGGGCCTGCAGTTTGCGGGTATGGCGGGTGCTGCGCTCCTGTTTGCCTACGGGTGGAAAACAGGCTTTCTTTATTCGGGCAGCGGCATCGGTATTTTGATTTGCCTGATTGCCGGAGCAAGTCTTGCTGTTATTTTGCTGGTAAAAAGGACACCGGCCAATCTGAAGGCACTGCAGGGGATGCGTGGGGCGGTTGTCGGTGAGGTCACAAGGTTTGATGAACGAGACGTCGTTTTTGCGCGCAACCGTACGATTCGACCGGGAACACCTCAGTATCGAACCTATTACCAAATGCGACCGGAATATGAAAAGAGCGATGCCGCTCGCAGAGACAAAGGCGGGCCGTTAGGGCAACCCGGTGTTATCGACCAACCCGAAGACAGACCGAATATTGCCGCAACCCTTTCTTGCCAGGGTATCGCTATGAATCTTTCGGCACCGGAGACTTATCAGCCGGCAGCCAATCCAGAATTCAAAGGGCACCAGGTCAAGCTCAGTCCGCAGGAAGCCACAGACCGTATCAAGGGATATACCCTAAATCTGGGCGCCAAGCATGTGGGCATTGCCGAGTTGAACCCCCTGTGGCTGTATTCAAAGCGAGGAGAGATTTTTCGTGAAAACTGGGAGGACTGGGGCCAAGAAATCAAAGTGACCCATCAATATGCGATTGTTTTGACCACTGAGATGGCTTTCGAACTGGTGGGCACCGCTCCCCACACGCCGACGGTCATTTCCAGCATGAGTAATTATGCCCAGGGCGCTGCGATTACGACCCAGCTGGCGGCCTATATTGCTAATATGGGCTATTCGGCCAGCGCCAATCACGTGCGGCACTACGACGCTGTCCTTGTCCCGCTGGCCGTTGATGCAGGGCTGGGAGAAACCGGACGCCTGGGTTATCTGATGACCAAAGATTTCGGTCCCCGGGTTCGGCTGGCAGCGGTGACCACTGACTTAGAGCTGGTTGCCGACAGCCCGGTGGATATCGGGGTCGAAGATTTTTGCAAAATATGTAAGAAATGCGCCAATTGTTGCCCCTCAAACTCCATTCCATCGGGTGATCCGACCGAAGTCAACGGTACGCTGCGTTGGAAGCTGAATGCTGAAACCTGTTTTGATTATTGGGGCAAAGTGGGCACTGACTGTAATGTCTGCATGCGGGTATGCCCCTGGAGCCATGCCAGCACCTTTCCGCACAAGATCATCCGGGCGCTGATCAGCCGCAATCGTTTATCGCGCAGGCTCTTTCTCTATATGGATGATATTTTTTACGGGCCTAAACCCAAACCGAAGCCGGCACCGCCATGGGCCAGATTCAGTTCATAAAAAGAAGCCCGCCACAGCATTGAGGAATGATAATGATTTCGAAACAAATTTTTTGGAATCCGGTTCTGGAAACCCTGCCGCCTGAAAAAATAAAGCAATTGCAGCTGAGCAAATTTAAAAAGATTTTTAAATGGACCTACGCGCATTCCACCTTTCACCGGCGCCTATACGATGAAGCCGGTATCAAACCGGCAGACATTCAGTTGTTTGAAGACATTCAACAGATTCCTAAGGTGGAAAAATCGATGATGAGGGATATCCAGGGAAAGGAGCCTTTCCCATACGGTGAAGCTCTGTGCGTGCCACTGGATGAGGTCACTATTTTTCGCCAGACCAGCGGTACCACCGGTCAGCCGGTATATCAACCGGATACCTGGCAGGATTGGGAGTGGTGGATGGAGTGCTGGTCCTATATTCTCTGGGCCCAGGGATATCGTCCCCGGGATCGCGTTTTTATCCCCTTCGGTTATAATATTTTTGTGGCCTTCTGGGCCGGGCACTATGCAGCTGAAAAAATAGGGTGTGAGGTGATTCCGGGAGGTGTGCTGGATACCAAGGCACGGATTTTAAAGATCCAGGAGCTGCAGGCCACCGCCATGATGGGCACCCCCACGTATATTCTGGGAATGGCCGAAACAGCTCGCATGAAAATGGATATCGATCCGGCAAAATTACAAATTAATAAAATTACCTGTGCCGGTGAATGCGGCGCAAGCATTCCCAGCACCAAAAGGCGTTTAGAAGAAGCCTGGGGAGCTAAGGTCTTCGATCACGCGGGTGCAACCGAAATCGGGGCCTGGTCATTTGAGTGCGCCGATCAGCCTGGCGGCATGCATGTCAACGAAGGCTTGTTCCTGGTGGAAATCGAAGATCTCGAAACCGGCGAGATCATTGAAGAGCCGGGTCACAGAGGCAAGATGGTGATAACCGCCCTGGACCGTATGGCACAACCCTGCGTGCGTTTTGATTCCAAAGATGTGATCGAATGGGCGGCCGAGCCCTGCTCCTGCGGGCGCACCTCGCGCCTGATCCAAGGCGGAGTGGTCGGCCGGGCGGATGATATCACCAAAGTAAAAGGCGTGCTGCTGGCGCCTTCGGCCATCGAAGAGGTCGTGCGCGGCATTGAAGGCCTGGGCGATGAGTATGAGGTCATTGTGGAAAAAGTAGGCGATGCGGATAAGATCAAACTCCGGGTCGAGGTGTTGCCCGAGGCTGGGGAACAATGCACGCTTATCGAACACGAGCTGCTCGATCAGCTCAGGCTGAAGACTAACCTGCGCTATGATATTGAAATCTGCGGTTGTGAAACGTTGCCGCGGTATGATGTTAAGGCCAAGCGCTTCAAAGATTTACGTAAAAAAGAATAAAAACCTTATTTTTTGTCCGATGGCTGTGTTGCGATCCGATCCAAAATGCTCACGTACTATCGTGTACGCTCCGCTTTAGAATCGAATCGCGCCTTGCCCTCGAATAAAAACTAAGGTTTTAGTTCATTCCATAAAAAACAAAAACGGTTACCCATTACAAATCAAGGCAGCCACTCGGTTTGAGGGAAGGGTTCTATGAACTTCAAGTGGAGCTGACACATAATTTCTGTCAGTCCTGACTGTATAGGGCGTTACCGATTACCAAAGTCCATAATTTTAGCGGCAGTGGTGACGAAGGTTGATTGATTCTATCAAGTAAAGTAAAAATGAGGGGATAAGATGACCCTGCAGATTGACTTAAATGAAATCAATGCCAAAATTGAACTGTTGAAGAAAACGGCGCAAGAGCTCAATCGCATCGGTGAAGATTTTCCGGCCCTGGGCCGCAACACGGTTCGCATTCTGGCCAGTATCAAAATGCTCGAAATCAATGTGTCGGATCTGGTTGATTTGCAGTAGGGGTGTTTTTTTGAAATAAAGATTTTTCTGAGGCCTTGAATGATAAGTGTTGAGACTGTGATAAAGTTGTGATACGCAATTATTATCTTGCTTAAAAAAGGTTGCGATCATTAAATTTGTCCGGCACTTGCCGGGCAACACATAACGGATGCAAGTAGTAATAATTCGTCCAATGCAAACAAAAGGGGGTCCTATGACCGGCAAATTCGAGTTGAAAAAAGGCAAAAGCGGTAAGTTCTCGTTTAACCTCAAATCAGCCAACGGAAAAGTAGTGCTGACAAGCCAGACTTACAAAAGTAAAGCGGCTGCAAAAAATGGAATCAAGGCCGTCTGCACCAACTGCAGCAAGAAGGCGAACTTTGAACAAAAGGTAACCAAGGCGGGTAAGCCTTATTTTGTTCTGCTGGCATCCAACAAACAGGTTGTCGGCAAAAGCCAGTCATACGCGAGCAGAGCATCGATGCTAAAAGGCATTGCCTCGGTTAAGAAAAATGCGCCCAAAGCCGCTATTCGGGATTTATCCCTCAAGAAATAACCGGGCCAATGAAATTTAACTAAAAGAATGTCATCCTGCAGTCGGGCGTACCCCTGAGTTTCAAAAGGGCACCCGCTCGATAAGCAATGGTGTTCTGTCCGAAAACGAGTGGTCATGGTTACTGCTTAAGCGGGTCTGTCCGAATAATGGATCCAGCAGGTAACCGGCCACTCATTTTTTTCCAGCCACCGATTCCAGGTGATGAATCCTACAGACAATCCGAATCTACCTGTATCACTCATGTTGGCTTGTATGCTTCACCGATTTTCAGCGGCCTCACTTTTATTTTTGATCTTTTTTCTACTTTTGTCTTAAACTCCTGCGGATCGGCTTTGCTGCGATGTATGGGAATGATCACCGTGGGGTTGATGGCCATTGCCGCCTGCACCGCCTCCTTTAAATCCATCGTAAATGTGCCCCCGGTCGGCAGCAAAGCGACATCTATGCGCCCCAATTGTTTCATCTCGGGAATAAAATCCGTGTCTCCGGCATGGTAAATGGTCTTGCCCTTTAATGATCACATTTTTGGCTTTGATCTGGAAGCAGGATGGGGGAAACCATTTGAGGGAAACAGACATTGAGCTTTAATAAAAGGGAAATTTTTCCCAGAAGTCTTTTTCATCGTCCTGCCACTTGGGGCCGAATTTCTTTTCGAAAAAAGCGCCCATGCGATCATACCAGCGACTCCACGGGTTTTTACCCAACTCTTTAGCCTCAAGAACATCGTTTAAAAACGAGGCGATGTTGACCATTTCTTCTTTGGGCAGATAGGAAGCGGCGCCCTCCTTATATGATTTTACGACATTTTCCGGGCTGAGGGCATGGGCGGTCAACATCACGGCGGTCACCTCTCTTTGGTTGGCAATTTCCAGCAACTGATACCCTTCAACTCCCATGATATCCAGGACTGTCAGATCAAAACGCTCGGATTCCAGGTAGTCTTTAGCCGCATTAAAATTGGACGCCTTAACCGTTTCGCACATGGGCAGCAGATCTACCAGCGTGTCCAGCACATCCGGTTCGTCATCTACCAAAAGGATTCGTTTACCTTCCAACATGTCTTTTTCAGCCATAGCGTAATGACTCCATTCTATAATTTGATTAAGTTTTACATGAAATTTAATGAGGACAAAAATAATCTTCAATACAGAGTGTTTGGCAATGCTTATTGACTTATATTAAGGTCCTTTGGTTTTAGATCAAGAATTTTTATTCATTTAAGGCTCTTCATTCAAAAATAGCGAGACGGTTTTGCCGTCCTTTAAATTGACCAGACCTTCTTCACAGATGCGCAAATACGGGATGGCCGCACCGGTAAGCGTTATGAGCGACAGGACCGGGTCAGGGAAGGGGATACCCTGGTTTTGGGCTGTCCGGGTGACCTCGGCAAATTGATCAACGAGGTCTTCAATTTTCAAATCAGCGATCAGGCCAAAGACGGGCAATGGGAGTTCAGCCTGTATATGTCTATCCTCACAGATCACAATACCGCCCTGCAGGTTACGGATGCGGTTTACGGCCGCGGCCATGTCATCCTCATTACGGCCGACCACAACGATATCGGTGGTGTCCCAGGCGGCGCTGCAGGCGATGGCGCCGGATTTGATGCCGAATCCCTTGATCAGTCCCACAAACATTCGACCGGGATTATGGGTGCGGTCGATGGCGGCTATTTTGGCGATATCCTCATTGGGATCGATCTGTATTTGTCCATCGGCAACGGCAATGCGCTTCGTGATTTCAGCGCTAACCAGATCTGTAACCATACTCATCACGCGAACATCAACCTGTTTCACGTTTTCAGGTGCACGGATTGTAAAATCAGAGGATTTTAGATTGTGAGCCAGTTTTATGGAATTTAAACTGTCGCTGGCATAGGTGTGCGATCGTGGTGGTGTTAGTAAATTCCCGTTGCGGGCAATGACGCTACCATTGCTGACAACCACTTGAGCATCCATGGTGGCGATATCCGGGATGATCGCAAAATCAGCAAATCTTCCCGGTGCCAGACCGCCGATCAGATGGTCTAATGAAAAATGCTCGGCAACATTTAAGGTGGCCATCTGAATCGCATGGATGGGCTCGAACCCGCATTCAATTGCTTTTTGAACAATGGCCTCCATATAGCCGTTTGTTATCAGATCGTGTGGTGATATGCTGTCGCTTGCCAGAATCAGGCGCCGCGGATCAATGCCGCGGTCTTTGATTTTGGAAATTTCTGCAAGATCTTTGCGCACCGCCCCTTCACGAATCATGACATGTAGCCCGAGGCGCAGCCGCTCGAGCACTTGCTCGGCATTGATCGGCTCGTGGCAGGAGGTGATGCCGTTGGCAATGTAAGCGGCCAGCTTTTTTTCGCTGGCACCGGCGGTGTGACCCTCCAGGGTTTTACCGGCTCGCAGCGTTTGCTCGAAAAAAGGCAGAAACCAGTCGGGGTCCTGCAGCACCGCCTGCCAGTAAGATTCGCCGATACCCACAATATTTTCGTGTTCAAGCAATTTTTGAAGGTTGTCGTTTGAAAGGCTGCCCTGAGCCGTTTTGCTGATCGAAATCATCGCCGGGGCGGTGGCCCATATCTTGATGGGCTGTCGCTTAAACGATTCCAGATAATCCAGCAGGCCCGCATATCCGCCGACTGGAAAAACCTCCAGGGTTTCAGTCACAATCGTAGTGGTACCGCCTCTGGCGGCGTACTTCAAAAATTCATCGATTCTGCACAACCAGGACAGATGCGTATGACCGTCGATCAGGCCAGGTATCACCGTTTGACCGCCGGCATCGATGACTTCGGTTTGGGGCCCGATGGTGTCGTCCGGATTCTGACCGACATATGCGATCCAGCGCCCTTTGGCACTGATGGCGCAATTGTCCAAGATTTCGCCGGTGTAGACATTTACCAGACGGGCATTGATTACCGCCAGATCAGCCTTTTCCCGTCCCAGCGCCACCTGCATCAAGGCTTTAGACTCAGCAACGCTCTTAACCGTCATAGATGTAGTTGACGTCATGATACTCCTAAGTTTTCAATGGATTCTGCTGGTACCTGGACACCCGCCTGCACAGACGTTGCCGCTGCAGCGTGGCGAAAGCCCGAAACCCAATTACGCCAGCAGCCTGACACCTGAACACCGACACCTGAACCAAATTTTATGGTTCACAGGTAACATGACAAACACCGGTTGGCATTTCAACGGTATAGGGAAAGTATTTACGCCTAAACCAAAGCGCCACGTTTACCAGGCTGATGAGTACCGGAACTTCAACGAGCGGACCGATGACCGCGGCAAACGCCTGGCCCGAATCGATGCCGAAAACCGCCACCGCTACCGCAATTGCCAGCTCAAAATTATTGGAAGCCGCCGTAAAACTCAAGGTGGTGGACTGCTCGTAGGTAGCGCGGGCTTTCATGGATAAAAAGAATGAGACAAAAAACATCAAGACAAAATAGATGCACAGTGGGATGGCGATGCGAATAACGTCGAAGGGCAATTGAACGATAAACTCACCCTTGAGTGAAAACATCACCAGGATGGTAAACAACAGGGCGCACAGTGTTATCGGGCTGATTTTGGGAATAAATTTTTGCTCGTACCACGCAATGCCTTTGGTTTTCAATCCGATGATCCGCGTAATGATCCCGCTGATAAACGGAATACCCAGATAAATGAAAACGCTTTCGGCAATCTGGCCGATGGAAATATCGACCACGGCGCCTTTAAGCCCCAGCCATTGGGGCACCACAGTGATGAAGATATAGGCATAAACCGAGAAGAACAGGACCTGGAAAATCGAATTAAAAGCCACCAATCCAGCGCAGTATTCGCGGTCTCCGGCAGCCAGGTCATTCCAGACAATGACCATGGCAATACAGCGCGCCAGACCGATTAGAATTAATCCGACCATGTATTCGTGCTGGCCGGATAAAAAGGTAATGGCCAGCAAGAACATCAAGATTGGGCCGATCACCCAGTTTTGGACCAAAGACAGCAATAACACTTTGACATTACGAAAAACCTGACCCAGCTGCTCATATTTAACTTTGGCCAGAGGCGGGTACATCATTAAAATCAAACCAATGGCAATCGGGATGTTGGTTGTGCCCACCTGAAAGGTGTTAATGATCTTGCGGATCTCGGGATACAAATAGCCGATGCCGACACCGGTAAACATGGCTACAAATATCCAGAGGGTTAAGAAGCGATCCAGAAAGGAGAGTTTTTTAATAGATAATTGGGTCATCAATCTTCTCCATTGTCGTTCGAATTCACAGTTCATCCAGCCAAGCCCTGATGTCTTTTTTTGACGGAATTTTTCCCACGTATTTTACCTCGCCGTCGATCACAACCGCAGGGGTGCCGAATACCCCGTAGCCGGCAATTTGCATCGCATCGGCTACTTTCTCGACCTGGGCTTCTATACCGGATTCAGCTACAACCGCCTCTATGCGTTCCACTGTCTGCTGGCATCGGGCACATCCGGGTCCCAATACTTTGATCTCCATTTTATTTGCCTTTCCCAATTCGGCTAGATTTTGATTTGCATTGATTGATGCTTTGCTGCAGCGGCGTTTAACAGGGCCTTGAGCTGTATTCTTTTGGGCATAAAGCCGACGGCTTTGACCTCGCCGTTGATGATCAGGGCAGGTGAGCCTATTGCGCCGTAATCTCCGATTTCAGCTGGATCGGTCACATGCTCGATGTCGGCTGCAAGATTCATTTCAGCGATCAGCGCCATCAGATCCTGTTCCAAATCGTCACAACAGGGACACCCGCTACCCAGGACCTTGATTTCCAGACCTTCTATTTTGTCCCGTTCGTAAGGCTGCCCGACAAATTTTTTCAACTCTCGGAAAAAAGCCATTGCGTAGTCTTTTTGGCTATTCTCAGGTATGTAATTAAATTCAGACAACCGCCGAATCAGCTCGGCAGTCACCTCATTATCCGGCCGGCCGGCAAAATCTATGGATACTTCCTCCAGAACATGCTGCAATCCAATAATGCCCATACGGTGATGTCCAACTTTAATCTGAGTTATTTTATCTTTTGCCATGGCAATTTGACTTTTTTTGCCGAAGGTTTGTTTTTTGATGACCTTCGTAGATTTTTACCGGTAATATCTTTAGGGATATTCACCTTGCGCCGAAACCGATCGTTCAGGCACCAAAGCGGCCGAAGAACATACCGCTCATCGTGGCCATTACGACCACTAAGCTGATAAAGGCAATGGTCTTCTTTGTGCCTAAAACACTTCTGATGACAATCATATTGGGCAGACTGAGGGCGGGACCCGCCAGTAACAGCGCCAATGCCGGCCCTTTGCCCATGCCGGCCCCAAGGAGTCCCTGCAGAATGGGTATTTCCGTCAGCGTGGCAAAATACATAAATGCACCGATTACGGAAGCAAATAGGTTCGCCCACAGGGAGTTGCCTCCGACCAGCCTGCTTACCCATTGAGACGAGATGAGGCCCTCTGATCCGGGCCGCCCAAGCAGCAAGCCTGCGGCCAGGACACCCACAAAGAGCAAGGGCATAATTTGTTTGGTAAAATCCCAAGTGGCAAGAAACCAACTTTCGGTTTCACCGCTGGTGGAGGTGAGCAGCACCACCAGCGCGATGATTCCACCAGAAAATGCGATGAGGGGTGTTTGGGGGAATAGCAGCGCCAGAGCTATTACCGCTGCAGCCGCTATGGCCAGTTTGTATGCTTTAACCTTGAACCAGCCGAAAAGAATTACGGCCAGTAGCGCTGCAAAACTTCCGGTTATCAACCACTTGATGCTGTAAATGCTATTCCATAGACCTACGGGGCGCAACGGTTGGCCCCAGGTTCCGAAGACAAGGATTCCCACCATCGTTGCAAAATAAATCATATTCTGCCACAGGGGTCGGTTCACCTCCGGCTCAGGCATATAAACAGTTGCTTGGGCTTTGGCCTGTTCCTCTTTCCTGAATAAAAGATGCATGAGAAGGCCAATAATGATGCTGAAAATTATCGCTCCAACCGCCCTGGCAATTCCGATGGATATCCCGAGGACGCGGGCGGTAAGCACAATTGCCAGCACATTTACAGCAGGCCCGGAGTATAAAAAAGCCGTGGCCGGCCCCAATCCGGCACCACGCTTCCAGATGCTGGCAAAAAGAGGGAGAACTGTACAGGAACAGACCGCTAACAGGATGCCGGACACCGAAGCCGCACCGTAGGCGAGGACCATCTTGGTTCCGGCACCTAAATATTTCATGACCGCTGCCTGCGATACGAAACAAACGATAGCGCCTGCAATGAAAAAAGCGGGAATGAGGCAAAGAATCACATGCTCCTGAGCGTACCACTGTGCCAGAGCCAAAGATTCGATCACGGCTCCGGCGAAGCGACTATTGGTAACTGGCAACCAAAAAAATACCAGAAACCCACCGATGATGATAGCCAGCGGTTTCCAGATACTCCTCCAGTCCACCTGGCTTTTCGGAGGATGCACCTTGGCATGTTCTCCAGAAACTGCTGGAACTGCTTGCCCTTTTTCTATAACGGCAGCGTTACGCATCAAGCTCCTCGACCTGATAGGTGCATATTTTTGAAAAAGGCGATTTGTTGACTTACGATCAATTCAGAACTGTGTTGATTAACCGCTTAAATAACTATATTCTTATTTCGTCATATGATAAAATTTTGGTTTACACAGGTCTTTACGGTTCAAAAAGGGAACCTTTTGGATAAGGCCTTCAATTTCCGGGTCATCGCCCAGCCAGTGTTTAAGGTTGCCTAAAAGACTGGCTGCATAAGGGCTTGACCCGCCATCGGCCAAAAAATAATTTACCCACAAGCCCTCTTTTACATTATCGACAAGCCCGGCAGCTTCCAATAGTTTAAGATGCTTGGAAACGCTTGGCTGTGAAATTTTCAGAGCGCCCTGCAATTCACAAACACACATGCTTTTTTGCTGGAGTAGCTTTATTATTTTGACACGGTTCGGATCAGACAGTGCTTTCATTACCTTAATAAAAGCATTCATACAGCCTCCTATATTCCAAAAAAAGAATATATTACCCTGATGTGGCTGTCAACATGAATATTTTACCAAGGGGAATTTTTGCCTGTGGAAGAAGAAAAAGGCGGACGTAATGTTCTTATGGCTGTGCAAATCAAATCGCCCACGACCCATAACTGGCCAAAATTTTAAACAGATTAGCGCGTTTCCTTACGGCGTTTTTCCTCATCGCGGATTTCACGCCTGAGCAGCTTGCCGACCTTGGACTTGGGAAGCATGTCTCTGAATTCAATATACTGCGGCACTTTATAGGACACCAGGC
>JAHEIW010000244.1 GCA_024639185.1 Deltaproteobacteria bacterium
GTCAGGGTATGGCAGGCATCGGAAAATCCGCCAAGCTTGTTGGTGGCTTCGGGCAATAAAATATTGAGACCCATCTTTTTGTCGGCCCGGATCTCTGCCTCTATCTGTTTGGAAACCCGCATGGAAATCTTGACTTCATTGAATTCGATGGGTCCGAAACCCGGAATTTCGTTGGGGATAATCTGGAATCCGGCCAGGTAGCGATGCGGATCTACATCGTTGGAATTTTTAATGGCGTCACAGAACACGCCGATCATTTTAACGCCCATGGGCGAGAAACGGTTTTTGACGTGAAACCACTGGATGCTGGCTGTCTGGGTTAACCCATCAGATTGAATCTTCAAAATTTGTTTTTCAAAGGCTTTATTCTGGATGGCCTGCAACTTGTCCACCATCCGGTCGGATTCAGACGAAGCGCCTTCCAAACAGACCTTGATGCCCATGTCCGGGCCATTTTGATAATAACCGGCTGCACCCAGGGTGTCCAGATAGGCGCCAAGTTCATCGCAGGCTACCGGCCCATTGGCCGTATTTAAATAATAGCGCTCACCATTATCCTGTTTGTGAATTTCCAGGCTCCCCTGAGCCACCGCTTCGCTGGCAGCATCCCGATTTTCACCGGCCAGACAGCCATCCACAAAAAACTCATCACCCACCGCACCAATGGTAGCAATCGAGGCCAGGTCAGCATTGGAGGTATCCAGCGCCTTTGCAAAAAGATAGCAGGTGGTGGAACCGGAGATATCGCGGTCACCCTTTAGCCCGAAAAGATCCGGATCCAGGTTGTGCACCCTGGGATCGGTGGATTGCTCGGCCACATGGTGGTCTAAAATCAAGGTAAGATTGCGGCCCTGGTTTAAATCCGACAGCATCGGTGCGATGCGGCCGGCAAAATCTGCAAATACGATCAAAGCGCCGGTTTGCTCGTAGACCCCGTGCAATAATTTTGGATAGGGTTTTTCCAGACAGGAGCGCTGCACCTTAAAGCCGGCGCGTGTAAATGCCTTTGTGAGAATCGCGCCCGCGGTGAGGCCGTCGGAATCATTATGATGAAATACCTGGACCTGCTTTTGGGGCCACTGTCTGACTTCTTCAACAGCGGTTTCCATAGCGGTGAGCAGTGCTTCTTTCATTTCATTATTCCTCTCCCAAAAGAATCTTCATCATAATATACTTTGCATGGATTGAAAACAAAAAGGTGAAAAATTTGCCTTATCGTTGTATAGTAGATATTCAGTTCAATGCAGGCTGCGTTATGGGTTGTTGCAAAGCTCAGTGCGACGTCTGTAAGCAGCGTTTTCCGAATTTCTGACAGTTCCTTTTTCATAAACGTACCTGCGGGGTAAACTGATGAAAACGATCGAAAAAATGCCCAAAGCCATCAAAAAACGCATTCGATACATTCTGGCGGATATTGATGACACCCTGACGCTCAATGGTAGGCTGCCGGCCGTCGTATTTGATGCGATGGAACGTGTCCAGGTCGCCGGCATTCGCATGATCCCCATTACAGGGCGGCCGGCGGGCTGGTGTGACCATATTGCCCGCATGTGGCCGGTGGATGGCATCGTCGGAGAAAACGGCGCCTTTTATTTCTATTACGATGACCTGCAGCGCAAAATGAGCCGGCGGTATTTCAGGTCAGAAGAGCAACGCAGTGCTGACCGCGATAAACTGGCAGACCTCAAACTGGAGATTCTCAAAAAAATACCCGGTTGCCGGGTTTCGGCCGATCAACCGTATCGGGAGGCTGATCTGGCAATTGACTATTGTGAGGATGTGGCACCGCTTCCCATGGCAGATATTGATCGTATTGTGGCCCTCTTTGAAATTGCCGGCGCCAGCGCCAAAATTAGCTCGATTCATGTCAACGGCTGGTTTGGGAATTATGACAAACTGACGATGACCCGGATGCTGCTTGCCGAAGTATTTGAAGACGATCTGGAAGCTGTAAAAGAAGATGTGATCTTTATCGGGGATTCTCCGAATGACGTGCCCATGTTCCAATTTTTCCCGCAGGCCGTGGGTGTTGCCAATATTTTGCAATTCAAAAAAAAAATTAAGCATAAACCCGCCTGGGTGACCCAACAGGAAGGCGGCTACGGATTTGCAGAAATGGTAGACGAGATTCTGGCAACATGAATATACTTTCCCAAAAAGATTGCTTTCAGCTGATGTGCGACATGCAGATGCCCGAACACATCGTGGCGCATTCCCTTCAGGTGTGCCGGGTGGCGGCTTGTCTGGCCGATCATCTCGATTCAAAGGGAAATCACCTGGACAACCAATTGCTGCAGGCAGCGGCCTTACTGCATGATATTACCAAAAGCCGCAGTTTTGAAACGGCGGAAAACCATGCCCTTACCGGCGGACAACAATTAGCCGAGCTGGGTTATCCGGAGGTTGGCAATCTCGTGCGGCAACATGTCCGCCTGGATGATTATTCTGATCCCCAGGCTATCTCAGAAGCCGTGATCGTCAATTACGCCGACAAGCGGGTGCTTCACGACCGCATCGTATCATTGGATGAGCGCATGCGCTATATCCAGGAAAGATACGGCACCGAGCCGCAGCACAAACAGCGCATTCAATTGCTGTGGGATAAAACTCAGGTGCTCGAAAAGCAGATGTTTAAAGAACTGCCTTTCTCCCCGGAAGCTCTTTATCATCACCTTAACGAGTTGGATATTTCCAGCGAAATTGCCAATTACCGCATGATCTGTCCGCAATCCGCCAACGGCAGCAGGTAGCCGCATGACCGGCTCAGCCCTGGCACTGGTTCTGGCCGCTGCTTTTATGCACGCCTTCTGGAACTATCTGGCCAAAAAAAGCCGGCATAAAATTGCATTTATCTGGTGGTTTCTCCTATTTGCTGTCATTTTTTATTTCCCCATGTTCTGGTATTTATGTCATTCATCTAAAGTCTTTTTCCGTTAAGACCGTTTTTGAACCCTTTAAGGCCATTCGCCGGCCAGGTTCAATCTGGGCCCTGTTGACCGGCTGTACGATCGCGGCCTATTCGCTGGTGGATAAAGTGGGCATCCAATCTGTCCAGCCGCCAGTGTATATCTCTTGGTTCTTTTCGCCATGCAAACCAGCAATGTCAGCTATGTGGTGGCGGCCCGGGAGTTGAGCATTGTTTTTTCGGCTATGTTCGGAACCTTCTGGCTGGGAGAAGGCCATCGACACACGCGCCTGATGGGAGCGATTTTGATTGCTTCAGGCGTTGTCCTCATTGGGATACGAGGCTGAATACAGCTTACCTCTTTTGCATGACTGCCCGCCAGAGTACCTAAAATAGCTGTTTTTCGAAGACCTGCGACGACGGCATTTTTTTGCCTGCATTCGTTTGGCTCGGTTGGTGGAAGTGATATCATTGCCATTATCCTCAATCAAAAGTTTAATGTCCGCATCTATCGGTATTACTTTTATTTTAATCTGGTGCTATTCAGCCTCAGTCTCAAATTTTTAGATCTTGATATTATTTTGTATTCGTTGATTCTCACGTTTGACGCGTCTTCTGGTCGTTACATTAACTTTATTTGCCGAACGTCTTGATTTATTATTTTGACTTATTTTTGATTTTCTATAAAATTAAAGTCGTTATTTATTTTTAGATCGTTGGTGGTTTCAACAGCTCACGTCAGGCGGAGGTCCTGCCATTTTAGAGCCTATGTTGCTAGTTATACTGGGTGCCGGCGCTTATGTCGGTTGGAATGTCGGTGCAAACGATACGGCCAATTGTGTAGGCACATCGGTGGGGTGTGGTCTCATTTCATTTAAAAATGCCGTCATTCTGGTATCTATTTTTTCGCTTCTGGGGGCCCTGCTGCAGGGGCAGCACGTCATGCACACCATCGGCAAAGGTATTGTTAAAGTCGATTTGGGTTATCAGGCGGTGGTGATCGCTCTGATCTGTTCCGGTTTTTTCGTGACCCTGGCCACCTTTTTCAGAATACCCACATCCACCTCGCAGGCAATTGTCGGAGGCGTTGTGGGCATCGGTCTTGCACTGAGAGCAGATGTCAACTATCAGAAACTGACGGCCATCGCTGAAAGCTGGATTATTTGCCCTGTATTGGTAATGGTGCTTGCATTTGTCCTGATGCACGTGGTGAATTTCATTCTTAGAAAATTCGAATCTCGATCATTGTTGATGCAGCATACCATGGGGCGCCTGGCCATCCTGTCCGCCTGCTATGTGGCCTATTCCATGGGCGCCAATAATGCCG
>JAHEIW010000087.1 GCA_024639185.1 Deltaproteobacteria bacterium
TGTTAAATTCAGATATTGACACCTGGGCATCTATCTCCTGAACGAGCGCTCAATCAATAAACTACCATGTCTCTTTTTTGCTTGTCAAGTTTTTCAAACACAGCACCTGAATATGGTATAAGCTATTGTAATATTGCAAATTAATACACTCTATGCCATTGGGTATGAACCGATTTGAACTTATCCGGCAGTCAGACTGGCGGACCCGTCAAACCGCAAAATGACCGAGCGCTCGATCATTAGTTGGTTTTATCAAACTCGGCATGTGATGAAGTGCATAAAACACACGCAAAAGATCAAACCGGACTTGAAAATTTTAACAAAAATACGGTGGGTCCAAAATGAATTTCGGAAAAGATCAGGTCAGCCTGCGGTCTTCCAGTGCTGGAAATTCCTGCCGGATTGCATTGACCTGGTCCGGGTCAATTTCGGCCGTTACGCACGTTTCTTCTTCGCTGCCTTCAGCCACTACCTGACCCAGAGGATCGACGACCATGCTGTGGCCGGCGTATTTTTTGCCCTGGTTGGCACCGGCGCAATTGCATGAAATCAGAAAGGCAAGATTTTCGTGGGCCCGGCAGCGGTTAAACAGTTGCCAGGCCGCCAGTCGAACGTGGGGCCAGGCAGATGCGACCAAAAAAAAGGCGGCACCTTTATCGACCATACGTCGATAGAGTTCAGGAAAGCGCAGGTCGTAGCAGGTTGAAAGGCCGCTTTTGCCCCAGGGAGTATCAGCGACGACAACGTCACTGCCCGGCTTAAGGATGGCGGTCTCCTCAGACTGGTATCCAAACAGATGGATTTTGCGATAGCGTGCGGCAATTTCACCGGCGGGATTGAATAAGATGCTGGTATTATAGAACTGGCCGTTTTCGCATTCGACCATGCTGCCCATGAAAAGGTGGCACTTGCGTTGGCGTGCCACTGCCTTAAAGTCAGTGACGATGGGGCCATCAATGGTCTCGCTGTCGCTTTTATAGCGATCAAATGAAAAAAAGCCGCAGGGCCAGATTTCCGGCAACAAAATCAGATCGCTTGTTGGTGCCTGGTCGATCAGACTGAGAGCATGCTCCACATTCTTCTCTTTGGGCTGATCGGTCATTGCCAGCTGGATGCTTGTCACTCGCATGTGGCTTTAGTTCCCGAGCTGAAGAAAGAAATTCTGCACTAACCTCAAAAATTAGCGGAATGAATTATCAGCAGCGAAATCGTTCACTGTCTGAATGCATTAGGGAGCGTTGCTAAAGAACAGCAATAGGCTGAAAGCGAATTATTTGTCAGATGTTGATTAGGCACAAAGCTATTATTCTACATTTGATTCCTGTTCTTTCGTTAGGCTCCCTTATGTATGAGTTTGCACGATGCAGTCGCTAATGATTCATACAGCGATCAAACTAAAAAAGAAATGGATCGCCGCAAATTATTTGATCAAACAAATCGCAAGACCGGGATCTATCCGAATTGTTCTCTGAGGATGCGGTGCAGGATCTTTCCGGTGCCGGTACGGGGCATGTCGTTTTCACCGATAAAAATTACCTGCTTGGGGCACTTATAACTCGCCATCTTGCCCTTGCAGGCTTTGATAACATCCTTTTCATTTAAATTGCTGTCATCGTATCCCGGTTTTCGAATGATGACCGCACTGACTCTTTCGCCCCATTTTTCATCGGTCAGACCGATGACGGCACAGTCGAAAACACCTTCAATGTTGCCGACCACTTCCTCCACTTCGCTGGGATAAACATTTTCCCCGCCGGTGATGATCATATTTTTTTTGCGATCCACCAGGTAGTAAAAGCCATCTTCATCCTGTCGGGCCATATCGCCGGCTGAGAAAAAACCGTGTATGAACGATTCCTCGGTTTGCTCGGGCAGTTTGTAGTACTCATCGAACAGCATGGGGCCCCGCGAGTATAACTCGCCGATTTCTCCGACAGGCACTTCGTTGCCATCGATATCGAAGATTTTTAGAAAATCAGTACCAATGCATTCAAAACCGATGGAGCCCAGTTTGCTCATCTGGTATTCAGGTTTCAGGATTGTGACCATGCCGGCTTCGGTCGATCCGTAAGCTTCGTAAAGTTTGACGCCCGGAAAAAATTCCATGACCGCCTGCTTCATGCTTTTACGGCCGGGTGCCGAAGAACACAGCAGCTTGCGGATAGAGCTGACATCGCGCTTTTTGGCATCTTCGGGGGCATTGAGGATTAAGTTGTAATGGGTGGGAATCAGGGAAATGAAGGTGATTTTTTCGCGTTCAATAATTTCGAGGATTTCTTCGGGTTTAAAGTTTAAAGCCGGGTGAATGTAAGCCGACCCACCGACATACAAAAACGTGAAAGTGAAATAAATGGAGTTGATATGACATAGCGGCATGACATTCATGCACACATCGTGTTCGTTAAACCCAAAGTCAACGGCATTGTGCAGATAATAGGCAATATGGGATTCGTGGGAGCGAATAACGCCCTTGGGCTTGCCGGTGGTGCCGGAAGTATAAATCAATATCCAGGTGTCCCGGGGAGCAACATCAATTTCCGGTTCGGTGTCCGTTGAAGCACTGATAACATCTTCATACGGACGATATCCGTCCTGTGGATTACCGACAATTACATAATTTTGGGGACCAATCTGTTTTAAATTGGAGCGGATGGGCTCCACAACGCTGGCAAACTGATCGTGAACGACCATGGCCTTGGCGTCTGAATTGTTGACAATATATTCTACCTCAGCAGACACCAGGCGAAAGTTAATGGGCACAATAATGATGCCGGCTTTGGCAGTCGCCATGAACAGCTCGCAGATTTCGATACAATTTTCCAGCAATACGGCAAGTTTATCCCCTTTCTGCAGTCCAAGGGCTGTGAGGCTGTTGGCCAGTTGGTTAATACGGCGGTTCATTTGAGGATACGTAAACGCACGCATTGCATCTTTTAAGGCCACTGTATCCGGAAATTTTTTGGCGTTAACTTTTTGGATTTGACCCAGATTCATCCAGTAACCCATGCTATCACCTCCGTAGGCGCTAAATCATCATGTCATCTTTGGATGATAGTTGATTGTAGATTATAATTGTAGCTGGAATAATGGAATGCTGGAATTTTGGAATGATGACTAATTAGCATTCGATTCAGATGGTTTCTTTGGTTTCCAGCCCACTATTCCATCCTTCCAGTATTCCAACATTCCTTTCATGTAAATTTATAACGCTCCACTCAGGGTCCTGAATTGAGCGCTTGTCGAGGTTGTCGCAGCTACACGGCAGATGTCGTTCCGCTATAGTGTACTATGCGAAACGGCATCTAACACAGTAGATGCGGTAAGATCGGCAAGCCCGCAGGGTTATAAATTTTAAAATAAAAATGAGAGAGTTCCTCTAATCTATATTTAATCTTTTAAAATTTATAACGCTCCACTCAGGACTGATTTTCTTCGAGCTGTTCGATAAACGCCTCAACATTGGTTTTGGTCTGCTCATCTGAGATCAGCCGCAGATCATTAAGATCGGCGTTGATCGTTATACTGGGCACACCGGTCGCCCGCTCAAGGCGTTGCGGCATCCCGTAACTCGCGTTGGAATTATTCGGACAGCATTTTGCATCATGATAGATAATGCCATCGACTTTAAACGCATTCAGCATTTCTTTAATGTAGGTTTCTTTAAAATCGTCCGAGCGCACAATAAACAATTCCGTATAGGCACGTGCCATGCTGTTAAAGGGATCATCAGGATCGAAGGCTGAAAAAATCCAGCTATTACAATATGTGGAGGCCAGGACATTGGCATTCAAATCCGAAAACAATTCGGAATGATCTCTCAGTCGGCCCCAGACCGGCATACCATCCCAATAGATCCGGTGCTGTTCATGCGGTACCGCGGCGATATTGTTTGTAACCCGTTCCTCTAATTCATTGAGCAATAATTGATAGAAATCATTGGCCTGCTGGGTACCTCTGAGGACAACTGCCGGTCCCATATGGATGGTCCCATCAAAAAAGGTAAACGGAGAGGGTACATTTCTAGCGGTATCCAGAACCTTTTTCCAAAGGATTGAACACTCCTTGGACAATGCCACGACTTGCTTAAGCTTATCGAGATCAAACTTATTGCCCGAAATATATTCTAGCGGCTTGATTAAATCCTTCAATTGCGTGGCAATTGAATCAATGTGGTTTTGGGTGACTTTACCGACGCCGCGGTGGGTATGAATACCGATTACGGGAACATCAAGTTTTTTGGCATACCAGGTAAACCAGTCCTGCACGTCGCGACATTGATTGGTGTTAAATGCGAGCACATCCGGCCTGGGGACGCCTTCAATGCCTTTATATGATTTTGCAATGGGCGTCGTCTTGCTCAGGTATGCACCAATATCGGCTCGCAGATACGAACAGATCTCCGGCGAATACCCCTGGGCATCCGCAATTGGCAATAAATCGGTGGCCATGCGGCTGGCACCCAGCATGGCACCGTGATTTTCGGGGAAAAAAACCAGAAACCCCATCGCACGCAGGATTTCTGCCGGGCCCACACTTGTACACCAGGCAATTTTGGGTTCTTTTGCTTTGGCAGCTGCATCCAGTTCATAAAAATAATCGGCCATGATCTGGTTTAGTTTGCTAGCTGCTTTTAGCTTAACGCGCTTTACCTTATCTTTATCAGTCGTCATAAATACACCTTCATATGTCAAATTGTCCTGCATCGATTATCTTCTGAACGCTGTCTACGGGCCAACACCCAGGCTAAGTCAAAAGATAAAAAGTCAGAAGCAAGGAGCTAAGGCTGCATGGCATACAGCGCAGCACCAATGGCGCCGGTAAGCTGCGGGTATTCCGGTACGAGGATTTTGCGGCCGATCATTTCTTCGGCCATTTTAACCATGAACGCATTGTGGGCCACCACCCCGCCGGTCATGACCACCTTTTCGGTCAAGGCGTCCATTTCTAAAACGCGCTTGATCATCGAGTAGTAAACACCTTTGACGATGTCCGGCAGCTTCTTGCCCCGGCGGATATTTTCCAGAACCTCGGTTGCCGAAAACACCGTGCAGAAGCTGCCCAATTTGATCATATTTTCCGATTGACTGGCCAGACCGTCCATTTCTTTCAGGGAGACATCCAGGCGCAGGGCCATTTCTTCCAGAAAAGCACCGGTGCCGGCAGCGCATTTACGATTCATCTTAAATCCGGTACGTTTGCCCGATGCGTCAAGCTTAATAACTTTATTGTCCTGCCCGCCGATATCAATAATGGTGGTGGCAAACGGAAAATACAGAAAACAACCTTTGGCGTGGCAGCCGATCTCGGTTTTGGTATCCCGGGCAAACGATACATTTTTGCGGCCGTATCCGGTTGAAATGGTATTTCTAATATCACTTTTTGGGGTACCGGCCATTTTTAACGCCATCGCCAGGCAGGTATCAGCAGTAGCCGTAAAGTCAGTGCCGGATTTTTTAACGGCATGGCCAATCAGGTTTTTGCTGTGGTCGAGGATAGCGACTTTGGTGCGTGATGCCCCCACGTCGACACCCGCGTAACAAGATTTTAACTTCATCATAAAAACGAATCACGATCTCAATCGGGTTTGTTCCCAAAGCTCAAGCTTAATAACAGAATGAACGAGGAGTTTTCAAAATATAGTCGCTGCATTAATCATCAGCGACTGCATCGTGCAAACTCATGCATAAGGGATCGTAGCGAAAAATCAGAGATTATATATAAAACAATTCATTATGGGTAAATAAGCATCAAAATGATCAGCAAGAATGTGGCTGATGGCTGTTTTTTCGCAACGCTCCCTAATGCATTCAGACAGTGCACGATTTCGCTGCTGATAATTCATCCCGCTTTAATCAAAGTCTGGGCAGAAAGCGGTCCGACCTTTCATAAATTAATGTAAAAAATGAATAATAAAATGCCGCAAGCATTTTGCTATATTGACTCCAATCCTTTTACCAGTGCACTGAGAGTCTGATTATACGGCGTCCGGGTTGCCGTGCGGGCACCGTATTCAACAAACTTGCCGTTGATAAAATCAATTTCCGTTCGTCGACCGGCTTCGATGTCCATTAGCATAGATGGCTTATGGTCGCCGGCATTGCCCATGTACTCCATGGCATGGGGATAAAAATCCCAGCCCAGATCGATTTCATTGGCACGGGCGACCTGGATGCATTCTTTCACCAGGGCATCGACAATCTGGTAAACGATGGGATCGTTCATTGCACGTGACATGGTTAGACCGGTTACGGCGCACACCGGATTCATGCAGGCATTCATAACACTCTTGCGCCAGACCATTGAAATAATGTTGTCGGTGTGTTCGGTTTCCAGTCCGCATTTGCTGAGCACATTGGCAATGGCAATTGCGGCATCACGGGATTGAGGGTCAAGTTCCTGAATGTAATGCGGCGGGTGATGAAAGGGTATTTTGACATGGGCCGGTCCCGCCAGGCCGCATCCGTAATTGACGACGGCGCGCATCACATCCGTTCTGCCCAGTATTTTCGCCAGCTCCAATTCAGTATCAATACCATTTTGCCAGCTGACAAGGGCCAGGCCCTCTTTGTGAAAGCCTTCGATGGCTGATGCAATCAGCGGCAGGGCATTGGCTTTGACGGTGATAAAGACCACATCCGGGTTGTAGTCAGCTATTTCGTCAACGGTTGTGCAGGTCCGGGTGACTTTGTGTTGCATATTTTCGGCGCCTTCAAGAATAATTCCAGGATCCTGCGCCGGCGCCAGCAAGTCCGGAATGACATCACAGAGGGTGACCTCATAGCCGCCTTTGGCCAGAAAGCAGGCAACAATGCATCCCACCGGTCCGGCCCCGACCACCGCAAACGATTGGGGACTAAAATTGGACGCGTCACTCATTATAAACCTCTCTGTATTTGAAGTGAACTAAAGTGATAATAAGTTACAGAAAAGTAAGTCATTATCAATATAAAATAGACAGGATGCCTTTATTTTAGGCATTTCCAACTTTAGTCATTTTAAGCACTTGCTGAATCAATCGAAACATTGATTATTGAAAATGATAAATCTTTAATTGCCCAACGCTTCACGCGCCAATACTTACCTCTCCTGTTTGGGCCGTTCGTCTATGACTCGCACGGCTTTACCTTCGCTGCGTGCAATGGCTTTCGCATCGACCAGTTCGACATTGACGCCGATTCCCATGTTGCCTTTGATATGGCCTGCGATTTTGCCTTCGATTTCATGCCTGCGATCTTCACCGGCTTCATAAATTTCTGGTTTACCCTCGACGCGAACACTCAGATGGTCCAAATAGCCTTTTTTGCTCACAACCAGTTGATATTGCGGTTCGACTTCTTCAATTTCCAGCAGGAGCGCCTCAATTTGAGACGGAAAAACGTTCACACCGCTGATGATGAGCATGTCGTCTGAACGGCCGTATATTTTGTCCATTCGAATAAAGGTCCGGCCTTCGTGGCCGGGCTCGCGCCACAAGCGTGTAATGTCTTTGGTACGATAGCGAATCATCGGCATCGCACGGCGTTGTAATGCCGTAAAAATGAGCTCACCTTTTTCTCCTTCCGGCAGGGGCTCAAGGGTCTGCGGGTCGACGACTTCGGCCAAAAAATGATCTTCATTGATATACAGACCGTTTTGATCTGCTGCGTCATAGGCCACACCGGGTCCGCAAAGCTCGGTTAAGCCGAATGCTTCCTGGGCTTTAATTCCCATGCGTTCTTCAATTTCCTGCCGCATGCCTTCTGTCCAGGGCTCGGCCCCGAACACGCCGACCCGCAACGGCAGCTTGCGAATGTCCACTTTCATTTCCTCGGCGCGTTCGGCAATCGTCAGGGCATACGAAGGGGTTGCAAACAAAACATCGGATTTAAAGTCCTGCATGATGGTTATTTGTCGTTCGGTCATACCAGCGCCGGTGGGCACAACCGTACAGCCAAGAGCTGCGGCTCCCTGATGGAAGCCGAGGCCACCGGTAAAAAGACCATGACCGTAAGCATTTTGGACCACATCTTCTTTGCGGATACCGGCGGCATAGAGGGTGCGGGCCATACATTCGATCCATTGATCCAAATCCTCCTGGGTGTAAGGGCCGGTAATGGGTTTGCCGGTCGTCCCTGAGGACGCATGGACCCTGACCACCTCTTCAAGTGGTACGGCGCACAGGCCAAAGGGATAATTGTCCCGCAGATCCGTTTTGACGGTAAAGGGAAGTTTGGCCACATCTTCAAGGCTTTTGATGTCTTCGGCGGTGATGCGCATTTCCCTGAATTTATTCTTATAGAACGGAATTTTCTCAGATACCCATGCGATGGTCTCTTTCAGTTTTTGCAACTGAAATTTTTTAAGCTCTTCGACCGGCATGCATTCAAACTTATCATTCCAGGGCATGATCTTCCTCCTTTGCGGGGAACAAAATTGTGATGAAAGCCAATAGATAAAACTAATTTAAAAAACCTGACGGACCGCAGCGATATAAAGTCGAGCGGTGTCTGTTTTAGCGTCAAACCGAAATTTAAAAATTATCGTTGTAAAAATCAACCGGCTTTGGCGGCAGCTTCAAAGCCAAGCTCAAAGGCTTTAATATTGGTATCGATAAAAGCCTTTTTGGTGGATGTCCGAATCGCTTGTTTGACATTATCAGCCGACACCGGCATAAGACCGGTTTGAATCAATGAGCCCAGCAAAACCATATTTAGAGACATAAAATTGCCGGCCTCTTTGGCCAGGGCCAGGGCGTCAAAAGCCACCAGCCGGGCGGTTTTCTGGCGAATCAATTCCTGAAGTTCATTTAAATCCGGATAGGTGCCCTGGCCGATGGACACGGTAAACGGCGGCAATTTAGCTGTGTTGGTGATCACGATCGTATCGGCATTGCATCTGTTTAACGCACGCAGCGTTTCAGAAGGCTCGAAACCTACCAGTACATCTGCCTCGCCATCGGAGATGATGGTGCTCTCCGCATCGCCAAAAACAACCGCGGATTCAACGACACCGCCTCTTTGAGCCATGCCGTGGATTTCACTCATACGCACCGGGATGTCGGCCAGCAGGGCAGCCTCACCGAGCACTTTGGATGCCAGCAGGTTACCCTGCCCGCCGACGGCTACGATGATCAATCTTGTTGTTTGCATAAGTTTGTTCCTATCAGTTTTTTATAGTTCTGTTTACATGTATGCTTTCAAAATCGATTGGGGCTTATCAAATACTTAATGGAGTATCGGAGCGAATTAGATTTCGGAATGCCGATTGCGGATTTCGGATTTCAGATATGCTGTACTTCTGATTTCTAACTCTGCAATCCGCAATCTAAAATTCGCAATTGATTTTGCTCCACTACTCCATCACTCCATTGTTTATGAAGATTTGATCTTTTCTTTTGAGCGTACCGGTACAATTGCCTTTTCCGGACAGATCTGAGCACAAACAGCGCAGCCCGAGCATAGATCTGCGTTGATGTGAACGCGCTCGTCTTCGATATAGAATGCCGGACAGGCCAGCTGGTTGACGCACTCGCGGTGGTCTGTGCATTTTTCGTTGATATAAAAAGGCTTGCCCCTGGCTTTTTTAAGATTCTGGGCATAAAGGGTGCAGGCTTCTTTGGAAATGATGACCGATACGCCCTCGTAATCGATGGCTTCCTTAATGGCCGCGATACTCTTATTGACGCGGTAGGGTTTGATGATTTCCACATGAGGAACTCCGATGGCGCGAACGACGTTTTCAATCGATACGCGGCCATAGCCGGTCAGATTGAAGTCTTTCATATTAACGCCCGGATGGGGTTGATGACCGGTCATCGCTGTTGTGCTGTTGTCTAAAACGATCAACGTGAAGTTATGGTTATTAAAAACCGCGTTGACCAGGCCGGGAATGCCGGAGTGGAAAAACGTGGAATCGCCGATAAACGAAATAACCTTTTTATCCGTTGAAACCGAAAAACCGCAGCCCGTGCCCACTGATGATCCCATACACAACAGAAAATCCGCTGTTGAAAGCGGCGGCAGCACGCCGAGGGTGTAGCACCCGATGTCTGTTGGATAAATGGTGCCAAGTCCTTCAGCGGCTTTTTTAACGGCGTAGTAAGTGGCCCGATGAGAGCATCCGGCGCACAGGGTAGGCGGCCGCTGGGGCACCTGGGGAACATCGGAAAGATCCGGTTTAGCCGCGGGTGTATAAGGCATTCCAAAAAATTTGGCGATATTTTCTCTGACCTGTGCGGGATCGTACTCATACAGGCGCGTGAACAGATCTTTTGCTTTTCCGCGAATGGACAGGGTCAGCCCTTCTTCCTGGGCAAAGGCCTTGATCTGCTCTTCCATATAGGGTTCGCCTTCTTCAATGACCAATACTTTCTCACAGGCCTTTAAATAAGACTTAATAATTTTTTCAGGCATCGGGTAGGAAAATCCGACCCTTAGCAGCCGCACCTTATCCGCAATATCGAGTTCTTTGATGGCATCGGATGCGTAATTGTAGCTGACACCATTGCAGACAATGCCCCACTTGCCATCGCCCTGGATGAAGTTATACGCAGAGGATTCCGTGAGATCCTTGGCTTTTTCAATGTTTTCCAGGAGTTTAACATGCAACTTCCTGGAAACGGCCGGTACGGTGACCAGATTTAAGGGATCCTTTACGAAATCGCCTTTGGTTTGAGGCGTCTTAATTTCGCCCAGGGTTACAATGGCGGAGGAATGATTGATTCGGGTGGTGGTACGAAACAGGACCGGCTCCTGCAATTTTTCAGAAATTTCAAAGGCATATGAAATCATTTCTTTGGCTTCTTCGACACTCGACGGCTCCAGCAACGGCAGACCCGATAGTTTGGCGTAAAAGCGATTGTCCTGCTCGTTTTGACTGGAAAACATATAAGGGTCATCGGCGGTCAGAACGACCATTCCGCCTTTGACGCCCACATAAGCCAGTGTCATCAGTGCGTCTGCAGCGACATTTACCCCTACATGCTTCATGACACACATGCTGCGGACGCCGGAGTTGGCGGCCGCAGCCGCCACTTCCATGGCCACTTTTTCATTGGTGCTGTATTCAAAATAAAGATCGCTTTCCTGTGACATCTGGAAAAAATTCAAAGAAATTTCAGAAGAGGGTGTGCCCGGGTAGGTACTGGCAACTGCAACGCCTGCTTCGATTGCGCCCCTGGCAATAGCTTCATTGCCCAGCAGCAGCATTTTTTGTCCTGGATTTTCGGTAAGTAGTTTGTGCATGGCAACATCCTTTATGATATTTTTGTATTTGAAGGCCGAATCGGCGCATCGTATCAGTTGATTTTTTAGCTATTTTTTAGATTTGTGTCAATTATACGGTCAATTTCATTTTTTTGTTGAATCTTGTGTTTAGCTACATTAAAGCTACATTGTAGATTCTGTCAAGCTAAAAGATTGAAAAAAGCTGGAGGGAAAATCCTATGATTGTACGAAATATAAGCGATAAGGCGGTTATGGAGACCACCTATCTGGCTCATGGCGGAGCCATTGCACAAATGATTCTGGACCGCCGCATTCTAAAGGAAATTGGTTTTCTGGCGATTGCGACCCTGGAACCCGGCAAGCAAATCGAAGCCCATGTGGATCCCATGGAAGAAATCTATTTTGTGTTGCAGGGCTCCGGTGAAATGGGCGTGGATGATGAAACGCACCAGGTGGGACCGGGGGATGCCACCTGGATTCCAACCGGTTCATCTCATTGTCTATTAAACATCGGGGATCAGAATCTGGTTATCCTCGTTGTGGCGTCTCCGAATTGGTGAAAGCTGGCTACCGCCAGCTTGCTTCGACTCGACTGAGCTCGTCGCAGGCTGGCTTCTGGCGACTGGCCTCTGGCTCAAAAAAAGCCAGCTGCAAGAAGCGAGCAGCCAGAAGCAAGCCCAGTTATTTAACTGGGCTTTTACGGGTATAAATGGTTTTGTACTTTTCCGGCATTACAGCCATGCAACTGGCGCAACCCGGCTCCTTAGTGGGGTCAAAGGGCTCCAGGTGAACTTCCAGCCCGATTTCCCGGTAGGTATCAACCATTTCTGACAGGCGGGGCTCGTCATAGGTGGACTGCCTTTCCCACCCCTGACGCTTCAGCTCCTTTTCGCGTGTCATTCCATCATACCCCTTTATATTCGGGTTTCTTGCGACCGAAACTTGAGAGACCTTCCAGGGCATCGGCTGTACTGAATATCTCGTTCAGCCGCCCGAGTTCAATTTCGACTGCTTCAGCGATGGGTTTTCCGGCCTGTTCGTCTATGATTTCATTGGCAATCTTGAGGGCCAGTGGTGCTTTGTAACCGATGAATTTAGCTGTTTTGGCTGCGAGGTCATCCGGCACGCCTTCGGGCAATTGTCCGTTCAAAAGCCTGGCCACATTTTTGCTGCTGCCCATTTGCGTGAACGGTTTAAAAATTTCCGGGATTTCTCGCTCTTGGAATTTATCCGGTTTTTCTTGGGATGCCAATTCGTTTATGGCAGCCGCCACCTCAGCCGGTGCTACCAGACGCGTTATGATGCCAAGTTTTTGGGCATCGTCTGCCTTGATGGGGGCGCCGGTAAAAACGTAATATTTGGTAAGTTCCGGCCCAACATGCCGCGCTAACCGCAGCATACCGCCCAATCCGGGAATAATGCCGATACCGGTTTCAGTGAATCCCATTGATCCGGCCGGCGTGGCGATGATGGCCTGGCAGGCCAGGGCGAGCTCACTGCCGCCGCCCAGACTCAGACCATCGAGCAGGGCAATCGTGAGCTTGTCCGAGTTTTCGATATCCAGCAGCAGCTCGTGCCCTTTGCGGGTAAACTCAGCAATCTGGTCTATTTGATTCCCTTTGATCCTGTCCACAAAATATTTAATATCGGCTCCAGCGACAAATGCTTTGCCGGCGCCCTGAAACACGATGGCTTTAACATCAGCGTCTGCCTGGGCTTCTTCAAACCGCTGCCTGAGCTGAGCGACCACGGTTTCGTTTAAGGCGTTCATGGCTTCGGGGCGGTTGATGGTGACATAAGCGATCGCATCTTTGACTTCCAGATCCACAAAATTAAATGCAAACGGTAGGCCGCTTTCATATTGTTGTTGCAGAATCTGCGGCATTTTGAAATCAGGGTATCGCTGGGTGATGGCTTCCACGGCTTTGTAAGTTTGTTCAATGCCGATTTTATTCATGATTTCAAACGGTCCCATCAGCCAGCGCAAACCGATTTTAGCGCCCCGATCGGTGTCTTCGATGGTCGCAACGCCTTCATCCACCAGGGCCGCTGCCACCCCGAGACAAACGCCGTAAAAGCGATCTTTGACTGCCTCTATTTTGGACGCGTCGACATCACCGCTCAAGTCCCAGTTTTCTTTTTTGTCCTTCTGGGTTTTTATGCTTTCGGCTGTAACGTAAAACGCTCCCAGCTCATTTCCCAAGGTGGTCGAGGCGTGTACGGCAATCGGAATCCCGGTGACATTCATAAGCTCAAAAGGCCCCATGCCGATTTTAAATGCCTGCTTGGCAGCCTCTTCAATGGTGGGGATGTCGGCTATCCCTTCTTCGAGCATGCGGGCAGCTTCGTTCAAAAAAGGCACAAAAAAGCGGTTTACCGCAAAGCCGGGTGCATCTTTGACGACGATGGCGGTTTTACCGTGCAGCCTGGCGGCCAGAAGAGATTTCTCCAATGTAGCGGCACTGGTCTTTTCATGGGGAATGACTTCCAGTAGTCGATTTTTGGCCGGGTGGTAAAAATAATGCAGCCCGACAAAGCGATCCGGTCGCGAGGTTTTATTGGCAAATTCGTGAACGTAAAAACTGGATGTGTTGGTGGCCAGAATCGTCTTGTCGGAGCAGATGCGGTCCAGTTTATCAAAAAGTTCAAATTTAACCTGTTTGTCTTCAAAGACAGCTTCAATAACAATATCGGCATCGGCCACCATCTCAAAATCGCAGGTGCCAATGATGCGTGAGAGGATATCGTGCAACTGCTCCGAGTTGATAATTTTGCGCTCAACGGCTTCTTTGAGGGTTTGCCGGATAATATTGATGCCGCGTTCGACAAATTCCTCTTTCATATCCACCATTATGACATTGATGCCTTCCTGGGCCATTTTTTGAGCGATGCCGCTGCCCATGTTACCCGCACCAATAACTGCGATTTTGTTAATCTGTGACATAGAGATTCCTCGTTTCGTTTTATTGGTTGGATTTGTTCAATTGGTTTGATTCGTTTAAATGCTAACAAATGAAACCAATTAAACCAATGAAACTAATCAAACAAAAGGATTTACTTGTTCTTCCAAACCGGCTTGCGCTTTTCTTCGAAGCTTTGGATGCCTTCGAGCACGTCCTCTGTTTTCATCAGCGTATTTAGAAAAAGGTCACTGACGCTTTCGATGGCCTGTGGGAAGGGCAAACCCAGGTGTTTTTTGACCGCCTGTTTATTCAATCGAATGATCAGGGGGCTGTTGTATTGAATTTCCTTAACGAGTTTATCGGTGGCATCCATTAACTGATCATCGGCGACAACATAACTGATCATTCCCATCTGTCGGGCTGCTTCAGCACTGTAACGTTTGCCGGTGGTACAGATTTCAATGGTCTTGGCAGGTCCTACCAGGTGGGGCAGGCGAATGGCCGCATAGGGCGGTAAAAAAGCAAGCTTGATTTCGGGCTGGCCGAACATTGCATTCTCGGCCGCCACGATGATGTCACCGGCAATGGCGAGTTCCATACCGCCTCCCAGACAGGCACCATGAACGGCGGCGATCACGGGCACGTCGAGTCGATCGATCAGTTCAAAAATACGGTTAAAGGTATCGATCATTTGCTGAACGTTTTGCGGCTTGTGGTCGGCGACCTCAACCCCGGCACAAAAGCTGGCGCCTGCGCCATTGATCACCAGGCATTTCAGTTCATCGTCGGTCGCAAGACTTCCCAGCTCGGCGATCATCTCATTCATCATGCTGATGTCTAAAACATTATGTTTGGGCCGATCGAGCGTAATACGTGCGACGCCGTCTGCATTTTCGATTTTCAAATACTGATAAGCGCTCATAGTTATAATCCTCAATGCAATTTTTTGTCACAAAGATTGCTGATACTATCGGTAATTAATTCAAGCAAAAAATCCAAGCGATAAAATATTCTATCTTCTAATTTTTATAAACTTAAGGTTAAAACTATCTTAAAAATAGTAGATCACGTCCAAGGGCAAGGCGAAAACCGATTCAAAAGTGGAGCATACACGACAGTATTCGAGCATTTTGAATCGGTTTGATGCACTCCTTAGTGTTTTAAAAATAGATGTGTAATCCATTTATCCTGGATAACACAGCCATTGGGCGTTAGATGCATTTTTGAGATAGTTTTTATGCTTTGATGAAGACATAGTTCAGCTGCTCACTGGGCAGTTCATTTACGACAGTCTGCATCTCCATGCCGATCTGGATTTCATTATCCTTGAGGTCCGGGGCAATTCGACCAAACACTTTATAATCACCATAGTCCAAAAGAGCGATGCTGTAGGGGACATCTTCTTCGAATCCGATGGGAGCATATTGCAATTTACTAAAACTCACCAGTTTGCCATTGCCGCTGACTTCAAACCACTCCACATTGCTGCTAAGAC
>JAHEIW010000019.1 GCA_024639185.1 Deltaproteobacteria bacterium
CGAGTTCGATTGTTGTAGAATCTCGAATACGCGATTCTGACAATTAGGCACGCTTTGCGAGGTACGTTTGAAGCCGATCCATGCCTTCTTCGATATTTTCCATCGAATTGGCATAGGAAAATCGTAAATAGCCTTCGCCGTTTTTGCCAAAGTCGATTCCCGGGCTAACACCCACATGAGCTTTTTCCAGAATGTCAAAGGCCAGTTTATAGGAGTCGGAAGAAATGTGTTTGGCGTTGGCAAAAACATAAAACGCACCGGTGGGCTCCACTGTAATCCCAAGCCCCATCTCCTTTAAGCGGCGAATGATATATTTGCGGCGTCTGTTATAGGTCTGTTGCATGCGGGCCACATCTTCGGCACCGTGTTTCAGGGCCGCAATACCGGCCTGCTGAACCATGGCATTGGCTGAAATGAAAAAGTTCTGTTGCAGCTTTTGCATGGGGCGAATAAATGCTTTGGGTGCCATGACGTAGCCCAGGCGAAGTCCGGTCATGGCAAACTGCTTGGAAAATCCATTGAGAACAAAGGCATGATCGGAAAATTCCAGGATCGAATGCGCCTGGCCCTCATACACCAGCCCATGATAAATTTCATCGGAAACGATATAAGGGCATTGTTCACATTTTGTCAGCTTGGCGATTTGCTGCATGCGATCGAACGAAAGCAGATTGCCGGTGGGATTTGAAGGTGAGTTGATAAATACGGCTTTGGTTTGCGGGGTGATTTTTTGTCTGATGACTTCAGGTCGGTATTGAAAACCGTCTTCTTCATACACCGGAATTGTGATCAGTTTGCCGTCCACAAATTTGATAAAATTCGGATAGCAGGCATAGTGCGGGTCTGAAATAATAACTTCATGCCCTGGTTCAAGCAGGGCTGCGAAAACAAGGAAAATGGCCGGCGATGAACCGGATGTGACAATCACCTGGTCCGGGTCGACCGACACCTGATAGTGCTTTTGATAATACTCACAAATAGCTTCGCGCAGCTCATACAAACCCAGGCTGTGGGTGTAATGCGTAAATCCGTCCTCGAGGGCTTTGCAGGCCGCTTCTTTAACGCAGTCCGGTGTATCAAAATCAGGCTCACCGACTTCCAGATGGATGATGCGGGCGCCTTTGCGCTCCAGCTCTTGGGCCCTTTCGAGCACATCCATCACGATAAAGGAGCTCATTTCCCGGGTGCGACTTGATTCCATTATCAGGTCCTTTTGTTGCGGGTTACGGGTTACGCGTTTCGAACCTCAGCATCATCGCCTAACTCGCCACTCGCAACACGGAACGCGCAACTTTATATGACTTTATTCAAAGGATATTCGATGATTCCTTCCGCCCCAGATTTCATCAGTTGAGGAATGAGATCGCGCACAACATCGGATTTAACCACAATTTCCACCGAGAACCAACTGGACTGATAAAGCGGCGCCACCGTCGGCGCATTCAGGCTCGGCAGCATAGCGATCACACCTTCCATCTTTTCTTTGGGGACATTCATTTTAATACCCACCATTTTTTCACCGCGCAGAGCCCCTTTGAGCAAAAGCGCAATTTGCTCTATTTTATTGCGTTTGGCCCTATCCTTCCAGACGTCATGGTTGGCAATCAGCTGGGTATTGGTCTGCATGAGCTCATGAATCACGCGCAGGCCATGGGCCTTGATCGTGGCTTCGGTCTCGGTCACCTCCACGACTGCATCGGCCAGACCGGACACCACTTTGGCTTCGGTCGCACCCCATGAAAATTCTACACTGACATTGATCTTGCGGTCCTTGAAATAGCGCCGGGTAAAATTGGTCATCTCGGTGGCAATTTTTTTGTCTTCACAATCTTCAATTTTTTGAATGGGTGAGTCATAGGGTACGGCCAGCACCCAGCGCGCCGGTCTGGAGCTGACTTTAGAATAGACCAGATCGCTGACCACCTGAATGTCCGATTCGTTTTCGGCAATCCAATCCTTGCCGGTCAGACCGGCATCCAGCGTGCCGCTCTCGACATAATTTGACATCTCCTGTGCGCGGCAAATGGCGCATTCAATGGTATCATCATTGATTTCAGGAAAATAACTTCGACCATTAATGTTTATATCCCATCCTGAGCGCCGGAATAGCGCTATCGTTGCATCTTGCAAACTGCCTTTGGGAATGCCCAGTTTGATTGGCTGTTTCACTTACCGTATACCTCCTTGGGGTCGAATACCGGCTCGCCCACGATCCGAACAGAGCCGTTTTCAACCTTTTTATGAAAGCAGCTGCGGTGCCCGGTGTGACAGGCCGCACCGCCCAGCTGTTCTATTTTTAACAGCACGGTATCCGCATCACAATCGACGCGGATTTCTTTGACGATTTGCTGATGACCGGATGACTGGCCTTTGATCCACAATTCCTGTCGCGAGCGGCTCCAATAGGTGGCTTTGCCGGTTTTCAGGGTTGCCTCCCAGGCCTGCTGATTCATATACGCCAGCATCAGCACCTCACCGGTCTCATAATCCTGCGCAATCGCGGGAATCAGACCGCCACGTTTATCGAAATCAGGTATCTTCATTTTTTATGAAATCACAGGTTGAAATTGTACCATAAAGGCGTTAAACTAAAAGTTTGTGATGTTCTCTAATTTAAGAATACCCATCCAGAATCATAAATTGTTGTAAGTAACTGTAACTCAACTGAATGTCAATTAAATTATTTTAAACCTAAACCATATACTTTCTTTTGGGTGAGGCGGATATCCCGCGTCATCGTAGACTTTAAAGGAAACCATCTCCAGACTTACGGATACGAACAAGCATGGCCAGAACCAAAACAGAAACGGACGTCTTAAAGCCCAAGAAACGACATTTTTTCAGGAAATTTTTATTGTGGTCGTTTCTTCTGGGATTTATTGTGGCTTTTATGGGCGCGGTGGCCGGCGTCGGGGTCTATCTTTACCTGAGCAAGAATCTGCCGCAAATTAGCAATTTAACGCAATATCATCCACCCATTATCACCACGGTTTACTCGGATGACGGCCGCAAAATCGCCGAATTCTTCGAAGAGCGCCGCATCATTAAATCCCTTGAGGAAATGCCTCCGGCCCTGATCAATGCCTTTATTGCCGCTGAGGACTCACGATTTTATAAACACAGAGGCATCGATTTTTACAGTATCACGCGGGCATTTTTCAAAAACCTGGAAGCCGGGACCATTGTTCAGGGCGGCAGCACCATTACCCAGCAGGTTACCAAATCCTTTTTGCTGACGCCGCAAAAAACTTATACGCGCAAGATCAAAGAAGCGATTCTGGCTTACCGGATCGACAAGGTCTTTAACAAAAAAGAAATCCTCTACCTGTATCTAAACCAGATCTACCTGGGCCACGGTGCTTACGGCGTTGAAGCTGCAGCCGAAAATTATTTCGGCAAATCCGTGACGGATCTTAATCTGGCTGAATGTGCCATTCTGGCCGGTTTACCCCAGGCGCCGAGCAAATACTCGCCATTCCGGCATCCGGAAAGGGCCAAGCAACGCCAAATATATGTGCTCAACCGTATGCTGACCGAGCGATATGTCACAAAAGCGCAGGTCGACGAGGCCATCAACACCGAAGTGGAGATCAAACCGCGCCGTAATCTGTATATTGAAGAAATCCCGTACTACACAGAACAGGTCCGCCGTTACATCGAGGAAAAATACGGTCGCGAGATGCTATACACCCAGGGACTTAAAATTTATACCGCTGTGAATCTTGAGATGCAAAAAATTGCCCAGGAAGAAATCGAAAAAGGCCTGCATGAACTGGATAAACGTCAGGGATTTCGCGGGCCGCTTGATGAGCTGGCCCCTGAAGAAATTGAGACCTTTTCAAACAGCATTCAAGCCGAGCTGGATAATGAACCCCTTGAAGCCGGCCGAACCGTTAAAGGCGTGGCCATAAAGGTGGATAATAAAAATAAAGTCGTTACGGTGCGAATCGGAAATTCGCTCGGACAAATAGCGCTGTCCGATATGGAATGGGCCCGGAAGCCGGATATAGATGTGGCCTATTATGAAGTCAAGGTCAAGCGCCCTGGCGAAGCCCTGAAAGCAGGAGATGTCATCTGGGTCAAAGCCAAGGAAAAGCCGGAAGATGTGGAATTATGGCCATTGGCTCTGGAACAGGAGCCGGTCGCCCAGGCGGCTTTAATGTGTATCGAGGCGGAGACCGGATTTGTGAAAGCGATCGTCGGCGGCCGCGATTTTCGTGACAGCCAGTTTAATCGTGCCATCCAATCCCGGCGTCAGCCGGGCTCGGCGTTTAAACCGCTGATCTATGCCGCGGCTTTAGATAAACAGTACGAGGAAGAACCAGAACGGTTTTATACCCCGGCATCGGTCATCATTGATTCGCCTATCGTGTTCGACGACGAAGAACGAGATTTTACCTGGAAGCCTAAAAATTACAAAGAGCGGTTTTTCGGCCCCACGCTCATGCGCGATGCGCTGGCCAAATCACGCAATGTGGTAACCATTAAGATCTTGCAGGATATCGGCATTGACTATGCCATTGATTATGCCAACAAACTGGGAATTAATTCAGATTTGAGCAAGGATCTTTCTATTGCCCTGGGGTCTTCAGGTGTGTCGTTGCTCGAGTTGACCAAAGCCTATTCTGTTTTTGCCAATCAGGGGTACTTGATCGAACCGGTCTTTATCACCAAGATTGAAGATCGGGACGGCAACGTGCTCGAAGAAATGACACCTGAGCGCATCAAAGTGATTGAAGAAAGCACCGCCTACCTCATAACGCATCTGCTTGAAGGTGTGGTCAAGTATGGGACCGGCTGGCGGGTTAAAGCGCTAAATCGACCCGTGGCCGGCAAGACCGGCACGACCAACAATTTGTTTGATGCCTGGTTTATGGGATACACCACCCGGTATATCACCGGCACCTGGGTGGGATTTGATGATGAGGCGCCGCTGGGAAAATCTGAAACCGGTTCCCGTGCGGCCAGTCCGATCTGGCTGGGTTTTATGCAGCGCATCCTGGCGGATAAACCGCCCAAGATATTTGAGGTGCCCGAAGGCGTCGTCTTTACCCAGATTGATGCTGAAACCGGGCTTTTGCCGATTCCCGAATCCAAAGAAACAGTGTTTGTCTGCTTTAAGGAAGGCACCGAGCCCACCGAATTCTCCCAAAAGCCAGGCGAGATTGCCAATACCGGCGAATTCTTCAAAAAAGATCTATAGTATCGCTCAAATAAGGTGACAGGTTTCGGGTGTCAGGTGTCAGGCCTTCGGTGGCCGGTTCCGAGCCCTTGCCACTCAGTAGCCATAGCGGTCTTATGTTCCCTGACACCTGAACACTGACACCTGAAACCTCATAGGCAGCCAGCTATTGGGGTGGGGTATAAATTGGCTTATGAGTTGCAAACTCTTTCGGCCAGATGATCTCTTGCTTTGCGTTAATCCACTGAACCAGATATGCCGGCAGCTTGTTCTGCTGGCTTTTGTTGTCGTAGGCCACAAATTTAATGGGCCCCAGCAGCGTCATCATATCCGTGCGGGAAAGCGCATCACGAATTGCTGCTGGCGTCAGCTGCCGGGCGCGCTTGAGGGCATCGGCGATCACCATGATTCCAGCACAGGCCTCAGCCCCGTAGCGCCCGGGCGGGGTCTTGTACCGGGCTATAAATCTTTTGTTGAATGCGGCCGCTCCACGATGCGGCACTAAAGGGGTCCACAAAGCGGTGTTGACAATATAGTTGTACGATTTTCCGGCCTGACTAAGAAAATCAGTTTGTTCAAATCCATTTCCTTCGCCGACAAACAGTTTGGGATTCAACTTAAGCGCTCTCGTTTGGCGCACCAGCATGGCGGCGCTGCTGGCATCGTCTGCGATGGCATAAACACAATCCGGATTTTTGGTCTGAACTCGGACCAGCGTTTGTGATAAATTAGGGACACCGGTTTCAAAACGTTCCCTGGTCACCAGCACCAGACCCAGCGCATCAGATCTTATGGAAAAACGTCGCGCAGCAGCTGAACTTTGAAGCGATTGTGTTTGTACGATTGCAACTGATTTAATATCTGATGCCGTTGTTATTAAAAACGATGCGAGAGCCTCGAGCCGCTCACCGAGGGGTTGATTCAGCCTGAAAACGTATTCCCAGCCCTGCTCGGTAATTTTGTCTGCTGATGCACTGGTCACGACAAACGGTATCCGGCTGTGCTGGGCAATGGCACTGGTGGCCCAGGTTGCCGAATTTGAAAAGCCGCCGCTGATGACCAGGACGTTGTCCGTTTGGAGTAATTTTCTGATAGCAGCCCGCCCCCCATCCGGAGTGCCTTTTGTGTCTGCAAGAACGGCTTCAATTTTGCGGTCCTTGATCCCCCCGCGGGCGTTAATTTCAGCGATTGTCATCTGAACAGCGTTTTTTTGAATCTGTCCGATGGCAGCATGGCGACCGGTGAGTGGCAGCAATACCCCTGTTTTTAGCGGGTCAGCGGCTAAGGCTCTGGAAAGCATGATCCCACTGAATAAGGTTATAAAACTGATTGCTATTGCCGCCTTTTTTATCACGCTTATTTCCCTCTCATTGAAATCTTAAAATTACACAGCTAAAGCTATAAAAACCTGGCTTGAATCAGGGCTCAATCAATTGATTTTGCATGGCAAAGCGAGATAACTCCGCGTTGTTTCGTAATCCCAGCTTTTTGAGCAGGCGGGCGCGATAGGTATCTACCGTTTTGATACTGATATGATAGGCACGAGCGATTTCGCGGTTGGTCTGTCCCATGGCCAGGCGGCGTAACACCTGGAGTTCCCGCATGGATAAGGAATCCAGGGGGGATTTACCATCCGACCCTTTTGCCACCCGCAACGCCAGAGATTCGGCCGCCTCCTCAGTGATGTAGCGTTGCCCTTCATGGATTTTGCGAATAGCCGTTACTAACTGCTCCGGTGCGGATTGTTTGGTGAGGTAACCCATGGCCCCGGCCTGAACGGCGCGAACCACATACTGCCCCTCCTCGTGCATGGTCAACACCAATATCGGCAAGTCCGGGTGGCGGATTTGTAATTGGCTGATGACTTCCAAACCATCAAGCCCGGGCATGGAGATATCGATAACGGCCACATCCGGATTTTCTTTCTCAACCAGCTGAATGGCTTCGCGGCCATCGTCGGCTTCAGCGACCACCTGCATATCACCGCTTTCTTCGACAATGCGGCGCAGCCCGGCACGCACAATGCTATGGTCGTCTGCCAGTAGAACCTTAATCAATGTTACGTTTCCTTATTAAGGGATTTTGTGCTTAATAATAAATTGAATATTGAAAATTGAATATTGTCGATTGAATATTTAAGGTATGCTGTCTTTTTAAAACTACGCGTAATAAGAATGGCGGAGCGCTAGCGACATCCATAAATATTCAATAACCAATATTCAATTTTCAACTTGGTCGCCTAACTACCCGGCTGACCGTCAAGCGGGACTTTGAAAGACACCCGGGTTCCTTTGCGGGGTTGCGACTGAACGTCCAGAGAACCGCCAACCAATGCTGCGCGTTCGCGCATACCGGCCACCCCCAGCCCTTCGGAGTCAGTCAGATGCAGCGCATCGAACCCCAGCCCATCATCGACGACGGTGAGGGTCAAAAAACCATTCCGGGTTTTAAGGGCCACCTCGACGTGACTGGCAGATGCATGTCGCGCAATATTTGTGAGCGCTTCCTGGGCAATCCGATAGGCGGCAGTGGAAATGCCATCGTCAAGGCTCGAAACATCGTTGTGTTCGAATACACAAGCAATTTCGGTGCGTTTTTCAAAGTCAGCCGTATACCACTCCAGCGCATCCACCAGGCCCAGGTCGTCGAGAACGCCGGGTCGCAGACGAAACGCCATCCCGCGCACATCCTCGATGTTCTTATCGATGAGCCTGCACATTGTCAAGGCGCGCTCAGCCGCTTCAGGGTCCGCTTTTTTTAAGCGTTCATGCATCCAGACCGAATCCATACGCAGGGCGGTGAGCACCTGCCCCAGCTCATCATGTAGTTCCCGCGCTATGGCGGAGCGCTCCTTTTCCTGATTGGCCATGATGCTGCCGGATAGACGCCGCAATTGCGTTTGAGCTTTTTTAACCGCCGTGATGTCATTCAAAATCCCGCAAACCCCGCTGATGGCACCGGATTCATCATAAATCGGAAATTTAACGGCCAGATAAGTATGCAATCCGTCAGATTGTTGGATATGTTCTTCGAGCTGCAAAGAGCGAGCTTCTTCCAAAACCTGCGCATCGCTGGCGCGGAATTGACCGGCGACTTTTTGCGGCAGGATATCATAGTCGGTTCTGCCCCGGATTTCGGTGTTACGGACCTCGAACAATTCTTCATAGCGGGTATTGACCAGGGTGTAACGCCCGGCTTTATCCTTGGTGTAAACGACAGCCGGCGTATAGGTTAAAATGTTTGTTATTTCCTCGGTCTGCTTGCGAACCAGACGTTCCAGATCCCTGGAGTAGAGACCGAGCTCTTCTTTGGCCTGTTTTAAAGCCTCTTCGGCGCGATTTCGCTGGGTGACATCAATTGAGACGGCTAAAGATCTTACGATGTTGCCTTTGGTATCGCGGTCGGCAATGGCCGAAAGCAGGACGTCAATTTTTTCACCATTTTTTTTTATAAACTGGTACGGGATATCCTGACAGAACCCGGTTTTGAAAAATTCAGGGATGACTGTGGTTTCAGCGTATTCGCGGGAATCCGGCGTAAAAAAGTCAGTGAGCTTGCGACCGATGATCTCATTGCGGCCGTAGCCCATAACCTCCGCCCAGTAAGCACTGACACTGACGAGGCGGCCTTGCGGATCGATGGAGTGCAGCATGGCCGGCGTGTGATGATATAATGATCGAAAGCGTTCCTCGTTGCTGCGCAGCGCTTTTTCTGCTGATCTGCGCTGCCGGATCTCGTGACTGGCCTGACGGTATAAAAAGAAAACCGCTATGCCGATCAGCACGCACAGCGCCAGCACGATGGGACCGGTGGTTTTTATCAGGGGCTCGATGACGGCCTGTGTGATGGCATCCAGCCTGCGCAGATGCACCACATTCCACCCCGGATAGTTTGATCCCAGTTCCACCACCTGGATCTGGTAGGCATTGCCGTCACGGTCCAGGATATGATCATCTCTGGATTCCAGACCGGTCCAATTCCAGGGGCCGGTGCCGAATTGCAGGGATTGTTTGATCAAAGGGATATTATTCTGATTGTATCTCCACAGCAGATGATAGAGCCATTCTTTGCGGTTGGAAATAAAAATAACCCCGTTGGGATCATTGACCAGCACAATTTCGTCCAATTCGGCCCCCAGCTGGCTTTCAATTAACTCGATGGAAGCCTTGATCACCACAATGCCGACAGGGGCGTATCTGTTTTCCGCATACACGGGATGGCTGTAATAAGCGCCGCGTTTGCCGGATGTGGTGCCCAGGGCCAGGTAGGTGCCAGGGTAACCTGAAATGGCATCTTTAAAATAGGGTCTAAAGGCAAAGTTTTGACCCACAAAACTATCGGGGGCATCGCGATTGGTGGAGGCAATGGTATTGCCGTCGGGATCCATCAGGTAACACTCATCCGAAGCCAGCGTTTTTTTAAAATGGTCCAGGGTGGCATTGGCCGCAGCCAGGTTTTCTGCATTGGATTGGGCCAGGGCCAGCCGGAGCGTTTGCATGCCGGCCAGGGTTTTGACAGGCTTGACGTTTTCAGCAAGGAAGATGCTTAGATTTTTTTTAATGGTTCGCAGGCGCTGATCTGCCTGCCGCTCAGCTTCTTTAAGGGCAGATTCTTTCAAAGATGAATAGTACAGATACCCGCCGGTGGAAGCCGATAAAAAGGCAAGCAAAGACAAAACGATTAAAATGATGCGAAGCTTCATGATTCAAGATTCCGGGCACAAAAGTCGATAACGCCATTATCGGTAATTGCCTGAAAGGTTCCATCGGCATTTTTACCACCTCTATATTTACACCAACCGAATTTCGATAGCAAATGGTTTTAAAAAAGTCAGCCACAAGATCAAGTCTTATGTATCTGAATTGTCTGATAAAATTCATCGAGACGCTTCTACCGCGATATTGCAATCATTCAATTGTGTTTTATTTTTAATATATAATTATTTACCTGAATCTTGAACACATCGGAGGCTTCTATATACAAGGCACTTGAGGGCGAGGCTATAGTAAGCTATGCCTCTTCTCATTAATTTTCATGCAAGGTTCAGGTGTGAATTTGTAAGAAAATATCTGACAAAAAAATCAGAAATCGTCTAATTGACAGTCCTTCCCCTTATTTGTAGGTATGAACACCTTATTGTTGCAAATAGCCCTTTCTGTGCTGAACAGCATCGATACCCACCTCACGCGTTTTGTTGAATGAGAGCGGTTGGGATCACTTTCATTCAATGGCTATTTTGCTTTTAGATAGCGTTGGCTGCTGTTTAAGGGAAGTGGCCGTCCTTACAGCGCCAACCATAATGGTGTATTTCCACTGATCTATTAGTTGCCTTTTCGGCCGTGATGGGAGGTGGATCATGAAACTGACATTCAAAGTTTCATTTTGTCTTGTCATCTTTTCTGCAATTGTCGCCATTTTAGCCGCCCCGGTGCCCGGTTCTGCGTCTGAACCTATTATTATCGGCATCCCGCATTCAGAGGCCTACACCTATGCCAGTATGATGAAAAATTCATTTGAAATGGCCCTGGAATTGATTAACAAACAGGGCGGAATCAAGGGCCGCCCCCTCAAACTGGTATATGCCAACGACCAGGGCAAACCCAAACCCGGAGAAAAAGCGATTATCGACCTGGTTGAAAAAAACGAAGCCGTTATGCTGGTGGGCGCCTATCAAAGCAGCAACACCATCTTCATGGCCAGAATGGCCGATAAGCTGGACCTTCCCCTGCTGGTGTGCACGGCTGCCGATGACCGCATCACACAAAGAAAATGGAAAAACGTCTATCGGCTAAACCCGCCTGCCAAGGGATACACCGATGGGCTGGAAGATTTTTTCCTGAATAAGATTAAGCCCAAATCCATGGCCATCGTGTATGAAAACAGCCCGTACGGTACCAGCGGCGCCATGCGGATGATGTGGTTTTGCCGGGGCAATGACATCGAGCTGCGCGCCATCGAGCCCTACCACAAGGAAAGGCTCAAACCGGATTATTTTAAACGTATCGTGGCGCGCCTCAAAACGAATCCGCCGGATGTGATCTACATGGTTTCCTACCTCAAGGATGGGGCCCTGCTGGTTAAAAATATTCGCGAGGCCAAAATCATGTCATTGCTGTCCGGCGGTGCCGGCGGGTTCACAAGCCAAAAATTCATCACCCAAGCCGGTGCCGGCGCTGATGGTTTGCTGACCGCAACCCTCTGGACACCCCAATTGCAGTATCCGGGGACGAAACAATATTATGATCAATATACGAATCGATACGGCAGCCCGCCCGATTATCATGGTGCGGAAGCCTATTCGGCCCTGCTGGTGGCGGCCGAAGCCCTGAAACGAGCCGATTCATACAGTCCCGCCAGTATTCGAAAGGCCCTGGACCAAACTGATCTGATGACGCCCTTCGGGCCGGTGAAGTTTACATCATTTGAGAACTTTGAAAGGCAAAATAGTTTGCCGACTCAGGTTTTGCAAATCATTGACGGCAAATTTGAGTGTGTATGGCCGCAAGAACATGCGAGTGCCAGTTTTGCTGTACCCCCTGAATAGTGAGTCAGTGATAAGCCAACCCGCTGAGCTGAACGATTGCGGTTGTTTGTTTTAGATGACAACGCAAAAAAATTGAAAGGAGGTGGTTTTCAAAGCAAAGCTTAACTAACCAAATGACCCAAAATACGAAAGTGACGTATCATGTGCGCCCGGATTTAGGGTCGCATGATGCCAAAATATTGACCCACAAAAATCTTAAGGAGAAGTTACCATGAGAAACAAATTTTTTATCATTTTAATTGGAATTTGTGCGTTGACGTTGGCATTTTCCGGAAGCGCGATTGCCAAAGAAAGAGTCATATTCGGCGGTGGACCGGCCGGTGGAACATTTCAGGTAGTTGCCAACGGCATCCAGGTTTATAAGCCGATTAAAGCCAATCCGGATTTTTCCGTCAAGGCCCAAACATCTGCGGGTTCGGTCGAAAATTTGAGAAAGACCAACGCCGGCAGGCAACAGATGAGTACTGTCTATTCCGGTCACGTGTGGCTGGGTCGCAACGGCCAGATGAAAAATGATCCTAAAAAATACGAAAATGTACTAGTGGTTGCCTGGTTGTACGGCGCCCCGGCTCAATTGGTGGTTCGCCAGGGCTCGGGTATCAAAAGCGTCAAAGACCTGGCCGGCAAGAAAGTGGGTGTCGGCAATGCCGGCTCCGGCGCTTTTGCCAACTGCGAGCTGTTCTTTAGCCACATGGGTGTCTGGGATAAGATCGAACGCAATGCCATGGGCTATAACGATGCCGCCGCTGCTTTCGGCAACAAGCAACTGGATGCTTTCTGGCTGTTTACGGCCTTTCCGAGCGGTGCGGTTATCATGGCGGCCCAGACCAATGATATCGAACTGGTCAATCTCGATGAGGATGCCGAAAAGTCGGGATTCTACAAAAAATATCCGTATTTCGGCAAGCTGGCGGTTCCGGCCGGCACTTACCGAGGCGTAGACTATGATGCCGGCGCCTTCCAGGACAGTGCCCTGTGGGTAGCCAATTCCAAGGTCTCCGCGGATACGGTTTACGAGATGCTTAGCGCGATATACACGGATGAGGGTCTTGCGCACATGCTCACAATGAAAAAGACCTTTAAAAATATGAGCTTGAAAACCGGTGCCACCAATATCGTTACCCCGTTTCATCCGGGGGCAGAGAAATTCTGGAGAGAAAAAGGCATGCTGAAATAAAATTGTTGCGTGATTTTATTTTAAGCGAAAGCGGTTTTCCGCTTGATATAAGATGTGAGATATGGGTATAGCGCAGTGATTGTGTGATGATGGCTGTCCCATATCTCACAAGCCTTCTGATGGATTGCACAAATATTTTTTTCTTGAATTGTTAGGCTGGTACAAATTTCATTTAGAAGGGGGTAAAAAGTGTACGACAAATTAAACAGATTCGAAAAAATAATATTTGATGTGTTGGCTGTCTTTTTAGTCCTTTTTTACTCCTATTCGGCTGTTGTACAACCCGCCTCCACCCAGTATCACCGCGGGATATACGTTATCATTACCTACATTCTGGTCTTTCTGCTGTATAAATCCAAAAGCAAATGGCTGCGCGCCGGCGACTACCTGCTGATTTTCCTTTCCATCTTCAGCATCGGCTACTGGATCCTAAACTTCGAAGCCATCAACTATCGCACAGGAGCGGAAACCCCATTTGATATGTTCGTCGCCATGATCGGGGTTCTTATCGGAATCGAGCTGGCCCGGCGCGTGGTGGGCAATGTTTTTGTGATCATGGGAGTGCTGTTGCTGCTCTATGGGGTCTATGGCGACTATGCGCCTGATCTTTTCGCCCATGCGGGCGACACCTTTCCGGGGGTTTGCACCAGCATTTTTTACAAAAGCGACGGCGTGTTCGGTATTATGGCCAATGTTCTGGCCACCTATGTGATCTTATTCGTACTTTTCGGGGCTTTTCTGGAAAAGTCCGGAGCCCAGCGCTTTTTCATCGACTATCCGCTGGCGGCGGTGGGTCACAGAATCGGCGGGCCCGCCAAAGTTTCGGTTATCGCCAGCGGTCTTTTCGGTTCCATTTCCGGAAGCGCCATCGCCAACACGGTTTCCACCGGCGCCTTTACCATTCCCATGATGAAAAAAGCGGGATTTAAACCCCATGTGGCCGGCGGCATCGAACCGGCAGCCTCCATTTCCGGCATGTTCATGCCCCCCATCATGGGCGCCGGCGGCTTTATCATGGCCGAGCTCACCGGGGTTCCCTATTCTAAAATCATGCTGGTGGCCATATTCCCTGCGCTGATGTACGTCTTCAGCGTGTTTATCATGGTGCACTACGAAGCCAAGAAGCATAATATCAAGGGCGAAAAAAGCGAACACAGCGCCTCTGAAATTCTGAAAACACAATGGCCGTATACCCTGCCTTTGATCGTCATTACCATTTTTATGCTGACCGGTTATTCACCGGCCTACTCCGCCATCCTGGGATTGGCCACCTGTGTTGCTGTTAGCCACAAAGACAAAGACACCCGCATCGATCTAACTGTAGTTTGGATAGCGGCCTCTTTGCTCATTGGCCAGTTGCTTTTACCCTGGATCATCACACCCATGATGGGCGAGGCCGGTGTTGCTTTTATGGGGAAAATATTTTCTGCGAAGCTTTTAGTGCTCTACGGGTTGGTTTTTTCCATCATTGTGATTTTTTACCGGAGATCCAGAGGAGCGGATATCAAAAGCGAACTGATTAGCTTTGTGGAAGCCTCCCGGGCCGGTGCTGAAAACAGCCTCAAAATCGGGGCTGTCGTGGGGGTCATCGGCATTATCATCGGTGTGCTCACCTACAGTGGGCTGGTGCTCACCTTTGCCGATATTGTGATCGAACTGGCCGGCGGTTCTCTGGTGTTAACGATTTTGTTAATTGCCCTGGCTTCCCTGGTACTGGGGATGGGGGTCCCGGTCACCGCCGCCTATCTGATTACCGCTGTGGTGGCAGTACCGGCCTTAATCCACCTGGGGGTCAATGAAATCGCAGCCCATATGATCGTTTACTGGCTGTCACAGGATTCCAATATCACACCGCCGGTGTGCATTGCCGCCTTTGCAGGTGCCACGATTGCCAAGGCCAATATGTGGAAAACGGCCTTTACCTCTTTTAAATTTGCCAAGTTTCTGTATCTGGGGCCGTTTTTATTCGGTTATGTTCCCGGTTTCTCCTTAAACGGCACCCCATGGGATATCATCAAAGCATTTGTGCTGATTTTATTGGGCACCTATGCGTATTCCTGGTTTTTGAGCGGGATCTGGTTTAAGCCCCTAAAAGGCATGTTTAAAAAAGCGCCGGTCAACTAAAATATACCCCCTTAATACATTAGAGGTAAAAAATGGACCTTCCCAAAGTTGATGTCAAAAAGATACTGTATGCCACCGATCTTTCCGAAAATGCACGCTATGCCTTTGCATACGCGGTCAGCTTGGCCGATCTTTATAATGCTGGCATCACCATGATTCATGTGCTGCCCGAAGTGCCGGCTATGCTGGATCAGACGGTTATCGGTTATATCAGCGAGGAGCGCTGGCAGGATATCAAATCAGGGCAAATGGATGAGGCCAAAGAAGCCCTGATCGGCAAAAAACGGGAACACCTGGCCGTCAAAGAAGCCCTGCATCAATTCAGCGAAGATATAAAGCAGCAGCAGGCGGGTGAAGGGTTTACCACCGATGATATCATTGTCCAGCGCGGCAATCCGGTCGAAGAAATTATCAAGGGCGCTGAAGAATGCAACTGCGATCTGATTGTAATGGGCACCCATGGCCACGGAACGCTTGAAGACGTCATGCTGGGCAGCACCGCGCGGCGGGTGATCCGAAGGTCGAAGGTGCCGGTGCTTGTCGTCCGTCTCCCCTAAAACCGGCTTTTAGGGCATCATCTCTTGCCCGATGGCTGCGTTACAAGCCGGTGCGAAATGCTCGCGTACCAGTGTGTACGCTCCGCTTTCGAACCGGCTCAAGCCTTGCCCTCGAACAAGGTCTAAAGCCCTAAAAGCCGGTTTTGGTCATTGAAACGCGTTTGGGTTTATTTTTCCAAAGCCTTGTTGAACACCTTAATTTATAGAATCAAGATGTGAAATCCCGCCGGCTGGCGGGGCCCTCGAACAAGATCTAAAGCCCTAAAAGCCGGTTTTATTTTAATAATTTCTGGCAATGGGTTTCATTCATTCACAATTATAAATCGAGGCGCATTTTAGATACCCTGTGATAAATTATTAATTTTTAATAAAATCGATCTGTTATTTCAGCTTGACAATTTTTAACGGCTGAAGTTATAACAAATTATTCGATTTGCTAACACGACTCCTCCCGAGGCGCTTATGGCCCATCAACATGATATCAAAAGCCTAAGCCAGCTTTCAACAGCGGAGGAATATACCCGGCCCTCCATTCTGCTTGCATTTCAGCCTATTATCTCCCACAGCAACAATATTCGTGGAATCGAACGCGGACGCGAACATTATTTTTTTTATGATTCGATCAGGTAGTGCCGGGACTGAATCGGTCGGCAAGCCGACCGATGGGTTAATAGGATATTCTTGATACGCCATGGTTTTCAACATGATGCGGCTCAACTGTTTTAGCAGATTCAAATCCGGTTGTGAATTTGGCCACCTCAAAAGGTGAACCTGATGAAAAAAGATGATCTTACAAAAGTGAAACATGTCGGTGCCTTACGAATGAAAAAGCTAAACGATGCCGGCATTAAAACCATTAAACAGCTTTCTGAAATACCGCTGAAAAAGTTGATGCAGATAAATACCGTTGGTGAACGCTATGCAAAGCTGATCAAGGCTGCGGCGACGGAATCCTTTAAGAAAAAATCGAGTAAGTCAGACCCAAAGGCCGCTCCCGCCAAAAAAAAGAAAACAGCTGCGGTTGATCCGATCTTAAAGAACAGGATTGCGGTGCTCAAAAAACGCCTAAAGCAGGCCAATGAAAAATTAAAGCCCCTTGATAAAAAGAAATACCTGGAGTTGTATATTGATTTTAAGAAAAAATCCAAAACACTTAAAGCGCATCTGAATACTTTGACGAAATACGCTGGCAAGCTTTCCAAAAAGGAGACCAAAAATATCATTAAAAATGCCAATGCCTTGAGTGTAACCCTGAAAAATGATGGCAAAAAGCCCAAAAAGAAAAATTATCAAAAAGTATCTCAGGAAATTCAATCATTTTCCAGAATGCTCAAGAAAATGCGCTCTTGAATGACGAAAATATTATTACTCGGCGACACACACGCAAATTATCCGGCTTTAAAAGCAATTATCGATTATGTCCGGCCGGAGCGCTTTGAATGGATCTTTAATACCGGTGACTTTACGGTATACAGCACTTTTCCCAACGAAACGATCGATTGGTTTCGCGGGCGCAAAAATGCCATCTGCATATTGGGCAATACGGATCGCAAGGTCTTAAGAATTTTAAAAGGCAAAAAACTCAAAAAGCCTAAAAAAAATGAAAAGCGGGTGATGTATTTTTGGACGTCTGAAAATTTGCATCTGGAAAATATCACCTATCTTAAATCATTGCGCAAGCAGACAGATGTCACGATCGGCGGTTTCCGTATCGGGATATTCCACGGGACCCTGGAAGATCCGGATGAAGAGCTGTTTCCCACAGCCCCTGAAAGTCGTTTCCACCAATTGGCCAGGGACTCGGGTTACCCGGTTCAGATCATGGGCCATTCCCATGTTCCCTTTTATAAGTGGGTCGATGGGGTGCACTTTATCAATCCCGGCAGTGTGGGACGACCGTTTGACGGTGACCCCCGGACCTCTTTTGCGATCCTTAAGATTGCATCCGGAAAGATCGCCGTGGAGCATTTTCGAATCCCGTATGCGGTTGAAGAAGTGGTGCACAGTCTAAAAGAACACAAGCTGCCGGATATATATGCGAAAATGTATAGAGTTGGCAAAAAATTAAATTGAGCGTTTCAAATTAAAAATATGCTCAATCTAATTTTAATTAAATTGAGCGTTTCAAATTTTGTTCGCAAAAAATATACAGATTTGAAAGATTCGGGATTGAGATGAAAAAGACAGATGAACTCGAAAACAGGATAAGGGATGCCGATGATAGGGCGAACGGCTCGACGGCGCAAATCAGAGATGCCCTCAAGAAAGTCGAAGCGGATGTCACCTGCGTGGCGCCTGACAAACGCCTTGATAAGGTCCTTAAGGTACTCAAGAAGAAAGATAAAAAGGAAATCGTTAAGGCGGTGCTGGAGAAATTTTATAATTCTGAGGAGTTAAAACCCTATCAGGCCGAGCTGATTAAAATGCAGCGCCATCTGGAGCGGACCGGGAAAAAAATGGTGATCCTGTTCGATGGGCGGGATGCCTCCGGTAAGGGGGGGACCATCCGCCGGGTGACGCGCTATATGAATGAAAAGCGCTATCACGTGGTGGCGCTCGGCAAACCCAATGAAAACCAGAAAACCGAATTGCATATCAAGCGGTACATTGAGCATTTTCCTTATGCGGGCGAAGTCGTATTGTTTGACCGAAGCTGGTACAATCGCGCCCTGGTCGAGCCGGTGATGGGGTTTTGCACCCGCAAGCAATATAACCGCTTTATGAAAAAAGTGAACTCCTATGAGGGAAATTTCCTCGAAGACGATGGCAAAACGCTGTTGCTCAAACTTTATTTTTCGGTTAGCAAGGAAGAGCAGGCCCGGCGCTTCGATCGACGCAAGAACGACCCATTAAGGCAATGGAAACTATCGGAAGTGGATTTGCAGGCCCAGGACCTGTGGGACGAATTTACCGAAAAAAAATTCATGTTGCTAAAAAAGACGCATACCAAAAAGTCGCCCTGGTGGGTCGTCCGATCTGATGACAAGCATATGGCGCGGCGGGAAACCATGAAGCTTATTCTGAATACCGTGCGCTATAGAGGCAGAAATCGCAAGCTAAATTTTTCGCTGAATCCCAAAATTGTCATCCCGGGCGACAAGGAATTAAAACTGATGAAAGCACAGCGGAAAAAATACGGGAAATCGCTGGTGTGATCCCCGGTCTCATAAAAGCGCTTAGTTTTAGGATTTCCTATTCACCCATTAACTGGAGGGGGAAGACATGGCAAAAGCAAACAAGAAGAAATCTAAACCCAAATATCCTAAAGCCAAAGAATCGAAAACAACTGCGGCAAAGGGCAAAGGTGCGGTCAAAGCAACAAATAAAATACAAGACAAGGACAGGACGAAACTAAAAAAAGCAAAGAAGAAATTATCCGAACACACCGCCTTTAAAAATAAGGCAAAGCCAAAGAAGCCAAACCGTAAGGCCGTATGGGTCAAAAAATTCACCCTTGCATACGAAGAGGAACTGCACAGGTTGCAGATCGAACTGCTGAAAATGCAAAAGTATGTCAAGAATGAGGGTTTGCGCATCATGGCCTTATTTGAAGGGCGGGATGCTGCAGGGAAGGGCGGCACCATTAAACGAATTACAGAACATATGAATCCACGGGGCACCCGGGTCGTGGCTCTCCTGTCGCCCAGCGACAAGGAGCGCACCCAGTGGTATTTCCAACGCTATATTCAACACTTCCCGGCGGCCGGTGAAATCATCCTTTTCGATCGCAGCTGGTATAACCGTGCCATGGTTGAACCCGTGATGGGATTCTGCAGCGACGAGCAAAACAAGCGCTTTTTAAAAGATGTCCCCTTTCTCGAAGAGATGATTGTCAAAGACGGCATTAAATTGTTCAAATTTTTCTTCTCGGTTTCCAAAGATGAACAGCTGAATCGATTTGACTCGCGCGAGACCGATCCATTAAAACAGTATAAAATTTCCCCGGTGGACCGAATGGCCCAAGATCTGTGGGATGATTATACCGTCCGGAAATTTCAGATGCTTAATGAAACCAACCGAACCTTAGCGCCCTGGACCATCATTCGATCCGACAACAAGAAATTGGCACGCCTCAACTGCATCAAGCATATTCTGTCCCAAATAAAGTATGAAGATCGAATCTCTAAAAAAGAACTTAAAACCGATCCCAACATTTTGATAACGGGTATTGAGGAAATCAGATTACTTGAAAAAAACTTATTAAAACCCACGGAAGTGCCCGGATAACAGAAGGTATTCCTCACGGCTGGCAGCATAGATCGTATTCATAAATCTTTAACGGTTTCCTGAAATTTTACCTATTTTTATTTCTCGACTGTGTATCGGATCCGGGCGGGTCAACCATAACCCAGAATTCATTTATCAGCCATCCTTTTATGAGAGAGGGGGAAAGCCATGCCATTAAAACAGCCAATCAAAGATCGAATGATTCCGATCGGAAATTACGCAACCATTACCCCGGACGCCACTTTGCGGGAAGCAGCCCTATCATTAAGAAAATCATTTTTTGAATTGGATGGCGGTATGCGCACCGTAGCCGGTCCCCGTGCCGTTCTGGTCACGGATGAGGATGAAAAATTGCTGGGAATTTTAGACTTCAAAAGCTTTCTCAAAAACTATTTTCCACAAATCGGCGGACTGGGTAAAAAAATAATGGTCAAGGATATTATGCTCAAGGTCAAAGGCGCCATTGATGCGTCCGCCACCGTGGAGGAGGGCCTGACAACAATTGTTCAAACTAAAATAAGCGTGCTGCCGGTCTATGACGGTGACAGAGCAGTGGGTATTGTGCGGGATACGGATATTTTCCTTGCGATTACGGATAGTCTGGAAAAAGAAGCTTGATCTAGTGCGGGTCCGTTATCGGCGCTAACCGTCCAAAATCGGTATGCCATCTCTAATTGGGGTTACATGATTATGCGGGTTAAAAAGCTATTGGATAAAAAGGGACATGACGTGTATTCGATTTCGCCGAACGCATCTGTTTTCGATGCATTGAAGCTGATGGCCGAAAAAGAAATCGGCGCTCTGGTGGTACTCGAAAACGAAAAGATGGTGGGGATTGTTTCCGAGCGGGATTATGCCCGCAAGATTATCCTCAAGGGCAAATCTTCCAAACAGACGCCGGTTCGCGAGATAATGACCTCTGAAGTTTTTCATACCGGTCCTGATAAGAAAGTCAGAAAATGTCTGTCCCTGATGACCAAACACCACTTCCGCCATATCCCGGTACTTGACGAAGGGCGGTTGGTTGGTATCCTTTCGATCGAAGATGTAAAAGGCGTCACCTGATCCTAATAAAATGCGCCTTGCTGATCTGGAGACTGCTGCCCGGGTTTGCAATGGCGTTCAACGGGTACGCCATTTTAGGCCGCCTCTGCCAGATCCTCCTCGCCTACGCCTGATGCGACAACGGTTTTGGCCATCCGCTTGGCGTGATAGTAAATGCGTTTGAGTTTTTCAATGATTTCGATCTCCAGACTGTAGGCTTCAAATTTTCCTGAATCTTCGCTAACGAGCCTTCGGGCCTGGTGCAGGTCAGCCTCTAATGTCAGACGTTTCATGTCATCGTTCATCGACAGCACCCGCTGGGCATATTCTTGATCCTCTTCAACCACCGCCCGCAAGGCTGCCTTGAGGGCATCCGAAACGACGACATGCAGCGTTTTGATCACTTTCTGGGTCGCCTGGCTTATTTTGATTCCTTTTTTAATCCGCTGCAACCCCAGGTTCACCAAATTGACTTCGATCACATCGCCGATGTGCTCCAGGTCATTGATGGCCCCCATGAGCAACAGCATTTTTTGGGTCTGATATTCATTCAGCTGCAGCTTGCTGACGCTCGCCAGATAATTGACGATGTGTTTGTAGAGGATATCGACATCTTCATCCTTTTCCCGGACTGTCATCAGCGCTTCATTGTTTCCGCTCAGTACGGCCGGTATCATGGCCGTATTCATCAGGTCCACCCGTTTTCCCATGCGCCTGATTTCATGCCGTGCGGCATCCAGCGCCAGGCTGGGCGTATTAAACAGCATGTCACTTAAATATTTGGGTTGAATCTCTTTAACTTCCGGCAGGGGTTTGTCCGGAACCAGCCAAAAGACGAATCGGGCAAAGTAGGTAATAAATGGAAGAAATAGAACGGCTATACCTACATTAAACAATGTGTGAGCATTGGCCACCTGCCGCGGCAGCACCGAAGCCGCAGCTTCCAGACCGGTAAGACCTTCTGCGGGAGAAGGAGAGATATAAACGACAAACTTTGCAAACGGCGCAATAAGAGGCAACATAATCAGGACGCCTATTATCTTGAAGAGCACGTGACTTGCCGCTACCCGCACCGCCTCGCGCGGTTTGCCGAGCGAAGCCAAACCGGCCGTCACACACGTTCCGATATTGGCGCCAAGTGCCAGGGCGATTCCCGCCTCCAGAGTAATCAAGCCCTGCATTGCCAGTACGATCACCACGCCCATCGATGCGGAACTGGATTGAATTAGCGCCGTAAAAATTGCAGCCACCAAAATACCCAATATCGGGTTGGACATGTTGGCCATCAGGTCAATAAATGGCTGATAAGTTCTTAGAGGATGCATGGCATCGCTCATGACACCCATACCGAAAAAGATCATTCCCAGTCCCATGACCATATATCCGTATTGCTGGATTTTTTCTTTTTTGGAGACAAAGAGCATTGCAAAACCGACCGCCAGCAGAAGCAAGGCATACTTGGTCACTTTAAACGCGACAATCTGAGCCGTGATGGTCGTGCCGATATCCGCGCCTAAAATTACGCCGACTGTTTGAGACAGCGACATCAGATTAGCGGATACGAAACCGACCAGCATGACGGTGGTCACCGAACTGGATTGAATCACAGCCGTTACGATGGCACCGGTTATCATCCCCATGATACGGTTGTTTGACAGCATCCCCAGGATGTCTTTCATTTTTTCGCCGGCTACATTTTTTAAGGCGTCGCTCATGCGCTCCATCCCGTACAAAAAAAGGGACAGGCCGCCGAGCAATCCGATGGCCAGGATAAACCAATCGATTTTATCTGGCCCTGAAACCTCTGCTGCTCTGGCAAGGGAAGGCAAAAACAGTATAAAAGAGCAGACACTGAAAAATACGAATGTATAAAGGTGATTTGAGCGCAGCAGTTTCATTTGTCATCTCCTTGAAATGAGCGAAAAACAATTTTTTTACTTCCGGCTTGAGCCCTTCACGACCGTTACCGGGATGGGTGACAGTTGCACCACCCGTTCGGCCTTTGAGCCGATTAGCAAATGCGATAACCCGGTACGGCCGTGACTGCCGATAATAATCATGCTGGCTCGTTTCTTTTCAGCAACTTCCACGATCCTTTTCACTGGTGTGCCGACCACTAAAAGCGACGTGGCCTTTGTTATCGGTGTCTCATTGGGATAGGCCTTACGCACTTTTTTTAGAAATGTCTCCATCATTTCTTCGGCAACTTCTTCCATGGATTGGAGGAATTTTTTCTTTTTGCCTGTTTGCGCATAAAATCCCGGTGCTTCTGCCGGATCATGGATAACATGGAGCACTAGAAGCCGGCTCGACATGCATTTTGCCAGTTCACTGGCAAAAACCAGGGCCTCTTCCGAGTAAGAGGTAAAATCTACTGGAACTAACAGGATGTTTTGATCTCTTTTTTTAGCCATTTTCAATCCTCCTAAACATGCAGATGCATCCGCCCTATTCAGGACGATGCGTCTTGAGGCTTCTATTAGCCTTAACCGCATCATCTGAAAAAGGGCAGACCAGCTTTATGGGCCAGATTGCCCCTGAACTCCGCACGGTCAGAAGATCGTCCTTAACAGGTCACATGGAAAAGGCCGATCGTCTTTTCACCTGCCGTATTCCAGGTCTGAATTGCTTCAGGCGTAGGTTCCGGCCTCATTCGGCATCCGTATATTTTAAGGTACCGCTTTGAATTGATTTTTACCCATTTCCTTCTATTGACACACAGGCAGGCCTTAATTTCTGAGGGAATTTAAGACCGATGCTTTTTGGGATAATCAAAGAATTTCACTTTGCCGCAGTGTGCTTTTATATTGGCCCATGATGCGATATCCAAATCGACGCAAAATACGCCGCAGGTAGGGATATTACCGATGGGCCGGTCACCGATATAATTGGCCAGGCCATTGGTTGCCGGGTTATGGCCGACGACCATGGCCTGATTGACCCCATCGTCAATTTCTGTGACAACATCCATGAGGGCCTTTTCACCGAACTCATATATGGCCTCGCTGTATCGGATATCTTCAAGCGGATAATCGAGCGCAGCGGCAATAATACGGGCGGTCATGGCGGCCCTGCTGGCAGGGCTGGACAAGACAAGGTCCGGGGCAACATTTAATTCCCTAAGGATACTGCCCATAAAAGGCGCGTTTTTACGCCCGCGCTTGTTCAGGGGTCTTTCAAAATCATCCAGCTTGGGATATTTCCAGCTGGATTTCGCATGCCTGACCAGATAAAGGGTTTTCATAATCAAAGGTTCATGGGTTCAGGGTTCATAGGTTCAGGGTTTTGTGGTTAAGCACTGAATTTCTGGCCTTCGTTCAAGTTATTTAACCTCTGAACCGTTGAGTTTATTTATACCAAGCAGAAAACCAATAACACCGAATTGGGCAACGCCCAATTCGGTGGCTACTTCAGGGCAGCCGGCTTGTGTAAGTAGGTTTTTTTGGTCGACACCCAGCCGCATTTTTTGCATTTGAATTTTGGATTTCTGACGATATCGGCAAACTTGCCAAAGTTCTTGGAGACATCTTTTTTCTTCCATTCGCACATTTTTTTTGCCATTTTAAATTCTCCTCTACATGGTTCAGACATTTGAAAAAGTTGGTTGATATCTTCGAATCCGATTCTATATTTACCACCGTTTTCAACTTAATAACGATACCAATGCTTGTAAATGCAAGGTCTCAATTTTTAATGCCAAAAAGTGGAATTTCATATTCGAACTTCCGGTGGGATGCGCCCATGGTTAATCCCTGCGCTCTGAGGTTTGCGGGCCTGATTTTATTTTGGCAGAATTTCAGGTTTCAATCGGACACACAATGCCCTGACACCTTAATCCTGTGGATTCAGTATATGGCTTTGAACTTTAGACCAGAGGTTCTGATATGATTTTGAAGCCATAGAGCGCGGCGCGAAGACGGATACCGGGGCCCGATAGATTCCCATTTTTTCGACCTGCGCCAGATATGGGACAAAACTTTTCAAAACGCCTTTGAAATTCTTGGATACGCTTAGCATCAGCTCTTTGTGCATTTTTTTGTGACGGTCCACCATCGAAAAGAAGGGGTAAATCCTGGTGGCATCATATTTTTTCTTTTTGCAGAACGCCAGCAATTGACGATAGGTACGCACGGAAAGCGTGGTCGGAATCATGGGCACCAGAGTATGGTCAGCCGCGTTCAAAATGTTTTCAGCCAGAATGCCGATGGTCACCGGACAGTCCAGTATAATTAAGCGATATTCACTCGCAAAGGGGCAAAGCATTTTTTTTAACCGTACTTTTGAATTGCCAAATTTTGAATAGAGAACATCCAGTTTGCGAAGGGAGAAATCTGCCGGAAGAATGTCCAGATTTTCAAAATCGGTGCCTTTAACGCTTTTATAGACACCCTTGGCGCCCCGGGCGAACCCTTTGGGTCCGGATTTGAGCTTGGGTTTTACCCGGAAGTAATATGTGGCCGAACCCTGGGGATCCAGGTCGCAAATCAAGGTTTTGGTTCCCGTCCGGGCGGACAGGTAGGATAAATTAACCGCAGCGGCGGTCTTGCCCACCCCGCCTTTATTGCTGTATAGCGCCAGCGTTGTCATTTTTGGTTTCCCAATAATAATATTCAATATTCAATCTACAATATTCAATTGCCTGTCTTTGCGGCGAATAGTTCTTTAAACAGTTCCTGATTGGCAGGCGCTGCAAAGTCTGTGAACGTTCTGGCAAAAGCGTCCCTGACCGTCTGCTTCTCGCGGTTCAATGTTTCAACCAGGCTACCGATAGCGACCAGTGTCTTTTTAAGCTGCTGCTGACTGCCAGGCAATTCTGTGGCGATATTCAAAAGATATTCCTGCTGAACACAAAGATCATTAAAGTCCCCGAGGTTGTCCTGCAAGTTCTTCAGCTGAGCAATCAAGGCATTGATCTTCTTGCGGGGAAAAAGATTGGCGAAGAACTCCATCAGATAGCGCAATTTTTTGCATTCAATTCTGAGAGCGTGCAACAACTCATCTTCGGTGTTTGCCAGAATTTTGCTTCCGGTTTTGACAATCCCCCGGAACCTTTTAGAAATTCTTTGGCGGGCCAGCTCAATTATGGGAAGCTCAGCGTTTGCTGCTGCCGCCGAACCCGGTGGCGGCTTATTTAAAAACGTTTCCCAATCCTTCATAATCTTCTTATATTTGCCGGAGTTCAGGCCGCGCAAGACATGCTGAAAAGCGTTGGCCCGACTTTGGTGCAAGTGCGCAAACAAAAGATCGATGTCATCACGCAAAACTGCGGGTAGTCTCCTTTTATATGATTCCTGATTGAGCAGATAAACGTCCAGGTCCCTTAAAGCGTTGGAGCGTTTGCCGATATAAGCAAAATCTTTCTTAAATCGATCCGTTGTTCGCGCGGGAAATACATTTTTAATTTGCGCCAGGGCCGAACGGGTCCGGCGAATTGCAACTCTGAAATCATGTAAAATTTCGGTATCCAGGTCCTTTTCGAAAACGGCTTCATTTTTCCGCATGACCTTTAACAAAAAACGCAAAATAAGTTTAGTAGCTTGATCCGAGCGCATTGACGGGTCAAGTTGAATATTGACTTTGGCAGAATAGCTTTCCGGCTTGCTGTCTGCTAAGGCCAGCACATTAAAAAAAAATTCTTTCTCCGTGCCGAGCTTCAGCCCTGCTTCTTTAAGGTTTTTGGCCAGACGGCGCTCATATTTGGGATAGCCCCTGATGGGCTTCAACCATAGATGCCTGGCGAGCACCGGTTTTCTTCTGCCTTGCGCAGGGCGAATTTCTTCAAAAAGTAGGCGGGCCACTGTCTTTTCATCCGGGTTTAAAATGTTATACGGCTTCGAGCGGGTTTGGACTTCAACGAGCTTCAAAAGAGCACGCATTTTGATAATGGGCGCTAGTCGCTTTTTAAAATCACCGTCCGCCAAATCCCAGTAGAAAACGGGCATTCGGCTGAATTCAATGTTATGCAACGTGTCACTTTTTTTGAGTTTACGTAAAATCAGCCTGTTTCCGGACGAATACAAAATAAGCGATTTATTGAATAAGCGCCAGTCAAACGTGTCGTAAAGCGTAAGCTTGCCAGCAACACGGGGCGCCTGTTTGATGGCATATTGACCCGCCAGCTGGTCAAACAGTTGTTTTTCACTATAGCCGTCTGGCACGTTGAATTTCTGATTTCTGATCATGATTGAATTCTTAAATAGCTGTGTATGCGAGCCAATCCGATAGATGCATCCTGGATCTGGCCACTGCCGGCGCCAAACGTTTTAGCTGCATCATCACCGGTATGCAGATGAAACTGTGTGTCTTTGAAATCCGGCCTTTCTGCTGCTTAAACCGTTTTTAGATCTTGCCTTTACTTTTTGATTGCTTGCCGATGAGCCTGATAAACGTTTCCTGCGCGGCGCGTCGTTCCCGACCCTTGCGGGGTTGTCGCTTGACGTATCTATCGTCTGGCTGCATGTCCCAGGCCGAGCAGTTGTCTTTTTCGTAAACCTGCAGGGTCTCCTCCAGTTCCAGTTTGAGGGCGGGGTCGGTAACGGGCATGATGGTTTCCATGCGGCGGTTAAGGTTGCGCTGCATCCAATCGGCAGAACCGATGAAGAATTCCGGATCGCCGCTATTTTCAAACCGATAGATCCGAGAATGTTCCAAAAAGCGCCCGAGGGTACTGTAAACCCGGATATTTTCTGATAACCCGGGAACGCCCGCACGCAGGCAGCAAAGACCACGGATATTAAGGGTAATGGGCACACCGGCCTGGCCGGCCCGATACAGTTCGCGAATCATACGTGCGTCCTGGAGCTGATTCATTTTGGCCCAGATACCTGAAGGGCGGCCTTTCTGGCTGTGCTGTATTTCACGATGGATCAACTCGATGAAGCGCTCGCGCATATTATACGGGGCGACCATAAGTTTGCCGTAGCTGGAAGACGGTGTAGTACCGGTCAGTTCATTGAACAAGACCGCAACATTAGACCCCAGTTCCGGTTCACAGCTTAAAATTCCCATGTCTTCATAAATTCGGGCCGTGACGGTGTGGTAGTTTCCGGTTCCCACATGCACATAGCGGCGAATGCCATCCGCTTCTTCGCGGACGACCAGGGCCAGCTTGACGTGGGTCTTGAGCCGCTCTACTCCGTAGGCAACGTGTGCGCCCTCCCGTTCCAAAATTCTGCCCCAGGCGATGTTGGGCGCCTCATCGAAGCGCGCGGTGATTTCCACCAGCACGGCGACCTGTTTGCCCTGGCGCGCCGCCTCCAACAGCGCCTGAACGATCGGCGAGTCACTGCTGGTACGATAAATGGTGAGCTTGATGGCCAGCACCTGGGGGTCGACCGTTGCACTTTGCAAAAAATGCAAAATGGAACTGTCAAAGCTGTGGTAAGGATGGTGCAACAAAATGTCGCCTTTGCGAATTTCGGCGAATATGTCTGCCGAATCGCTGAAATCTAAACGCCTTAGTCGGGGGTGGGTTACCGGATGATGGGGTGGATCGCGCAGTTCCGGATACCCTTCCACCTGAAACTTCATCAGGTCCGCCAGGCTCATCAAACCCTCTACGGTTTCCAGTTCAGATAGATCCGCTTTGAGTTGCTCGGCGATCCAGCGCTGCATCTTTTTCGGCATATCCGCACTGACCTGAAGACGGGTGACACCGGCAAATTTGCGGGCCGTTAGTTCTTCGGTTACCATACCGATGATCCGACCCGGGATAATATCGGCTTCAGGGTCATCTAAACCCGGGATCGTCCGTTCCCAGGGGTCATCCTTGGCGACTCGCGTTGCACGGAAAAAATAACACTTAATCTCGGCCGCTTTGGGAAAGAGCAGGCCGAGATTGGATGCGATCACCTGCTCCAGCGGGACAAATCCGGCATTGTCGGGCAGCGGCACCCAGCGCGGACGGTTTGCCGGCACTTTAATGCGTACGAAGCGTTTGCGTTTCTTTTTGGTTTCTTTGATTTCCACCGCAATGTTCAGCCCCAGGTTGCTGATAAACGGAAAGGGGTGTGAAACATCCACAGCAAGCGGTGTCAGGATGGGCTCCACCGATTCACGAAAATAGCGCTGCATCTGTTTCTGCTGTTTGCTGCTCAATTCCGTATACTCGACAATGGGGATGCCAGCCGCCTTTAATGCCGGTCGCAGCGTTTCGGCCACCAGACGCGAAACGAGAAGGGCCTGTTTCTGCAGTTCTTCCCGACAGGCCTGCAGCTCATCTTCGGCGCTGAGACCGTCGGGAGACAGTTTCCGTTTATTTTTGCGTTTCCGTTTTTCGATCTTGCGTTTGAGCCCGCCCATACGTTTCATGGCAAACTCGTCATACAGCATGCCCATGATGCCGGCAAACTTGACGCGTTCAAGCAAAGGCAAATCGGGGTCTCCGGCGAGCGCGAGCACCCGGCGCGCAAAGCTTAGCCAGCTTAACTCGCGGTTGATGAGCGCACTGGGCGAATCAACATCGATTTTTTGCGGTTTGTCCTCGATTGTTGACGTCTTTTCGGCGGGCATGTCTTTGGCCGCAGAAATGTCGATTGGCCGGTCTTCTTTGGCAAGCAACGACGCTTTGGGTTGATGCTCCTGAGGGCTCATAGCTGTTCTCCCGTTCACCACAATTCGGGTGCGCTTGTTTCTTAAATTAACAAAGCGGGAAATGTCCAATTGGTAAGAACGCACGGTTGATGAACTGGCGAGACGGTTTGTGGATCGACTTCAGAATTGTCGCAGGTTGTGAAATCAGATATTTCCCCCCAACTTATTCTTTATAGAAGACAGCTGGCCGGAATGTCAACCCCAATAGAACGAAGGCGCTGATAACCTGTTAATATTTAATCGATTTAGAGCGCACCCTTTTTTGTGTTCGGACACATCAGTCAACATAAAAAGACCAGGCCAGACGCTTATTCATTAAATGAAACCATGCAGCATTTGACTTTCTGATAAACCTGTTTCACAATATCAGGTATACAAAATTGATGATGTCGAACCTCGCCGCCCACAGCAGAATGCCTCGAGTGCAGACAACCCATTATTTTAGCCTTAAAATTTAACCCAGTGCATAAATTAATATGGAAACCCTATTAAAATTCGCTGCCATTGACATCGGCTCCAATGCCGTCAGGCTGCTATTTTCCGGTGTGCTCGAAGAGGCGTATTCAGCGACCTTCAGAAAAATGTCGCTGATTCGCATGCCCATTCGCCTGGGCGATGATGCCTTTACCCAAAAACGCATTTCAGACAACAAGGTCTCACAACTGGTAAAGAGCATGGTCGGATTCAAACACCTGATCGAAGCCTTTCAGCCACTGGATATGATGGCCTGTGCCACATCGGCTATGCGTGAGGCCGAAAATGGGCCGGAAATATGCAATCGAATTTACACCGAGGCGGATATCAAAGTCGAAATTATCGACGGCGTGCGGGAAGCGCAGTTTATTTTTGAAAATAAAAGCGCCGATCTGTTCGGCGGCAATGATGCTTACCTGTATGTGGATATCGGCGGGGGCAGTACTGAGATTACCCTGTTTTCCAGGGGGCAAATCATGACAACCGCCTCTTTTAATATCGGTACGATCCGGTTGTTGGAGGGCCTGGCCGATGGTATCGTGCGCATCTTATATGAAAAAAATAAAGCGTCGCAGCCTCCTATCAGCAACAGCTCTCCGGAACCGATGTAAGCCTATCGCTGTTTTATCCACCTCGACGGGTACGATTTCACCGCTGAATGCATTCAAGAGCGGATCGTTACGGTCAATTGATCTTCCTTTAAGCCCGTGTCCGGGATGATTTCAATGGTTTGGAGATGAAATTTCTCACTGAGTTTTTTAACATTCCCGTTTTTGGGGCCTCTCATTTTAGAAATGCTGCGTGGATGGACATGCACGCGAACGCCTTTCCCGGTTGCATTTAAAGATTCCAGTTGCGCAATTGCCATATCCAAAAAGATCTCTGAATACACCATATGCCCGAAAGCCGGATGATAGGGCCCGGCCAAAAGGGTTGCCGTGTCAGCCAATGCATCGGTGGCCTGCAGGCCCATGCGAATCACGGCAATATTTTTGTTTTTAAAATACAGGTACAGCTGTTTTACCTGACGTACCGCTTCCACCAGGCTCAGCGGAATATATTCACCTTTTTGGTACCCGGTTGCCAGCGGGCTGCCGGCCACAACCACCGTCGGATAAATACGGATAAAATCCGGCTTCAAGCGGGCGATCTTCCGGGCGGAGGCTTGCAGGCGCTGAGCATCATCGCCCGGCAGACCGACCATCATCTGCACGCCCACTTCATATTCATGTTCCTGGAGAAGCTGCACCGCTTTGACAGTATCTGCGGCAGTATGGCCGCGGTTGCTGCGCTTCAGCACGCGGTCATCCATGGATTGGACGCCCAGCTCAATGGTGGTTACCGGAAACGCTTTGATAGCTGCCAGTTGCTGACGATCTACGGTATCCGGTCGGGTTGAAAACCGGATGCTGCTTGCATGGCCTGCGGTCACATATTCTGTGGCTACCGTCAGCAGGCGCTTGATGGTCCGGGGTTGAATTCCGAAGAAATTCCCACCGAAAAAGGCAAGCTGAGTGTATCGGCGTTGTTTATGCCGGAAGCTTAAAAAGGTTTTGATTTGCCGGCGGACATCTTTGCTTGCCGGTGTTGAATGCGTTGCGGTAATAGTTGCCTGGTTGCAAAATATACATTGATGGGGACAACCGGCGTGGGGCAAAAAAATGGGGATGATCAAAGGACGGCTTCTGGCCGCTGGCGTCTGGCTCTTGTTAAAAAGCATCATGTTCAAGTGGCAATCTGCATATCCTCTAAAATGTAAACAGGCAAAGCTCGGATATGACGTGGTTAAAGCTAAGGAGCGGGCATGTTATTTTCTGAAGGCGATATGCAAATGATCTACCCAATAGCAGCACAGTGACCCGATATTTGGGAGGATCAGCTCCAATATTTTTGGGCTGCCGATGACGTCTATCTATTCCCAAATATCGGGTCACAGGCACCCTGTAATTCATATCGCCGATCAGAAAATGACATGATCCGCTCTAATTTTATCCGTCATTATCAAAGACACAACGCGCCGGAAGAAGCCAGCGATCAGCTGCCAGCGGCAAGTTGCCAGAAGTCAGCCGCCAGTAGCAGGAAGCCAGAGGCAAAAAATGAGTTGCCAGCAGCGAGAAACAAGCAGCAAGCAGCTATAGAATAAATGGATAAAGACTGAAATTGGCTTATGCGACGCTAAATTACGACGCCTCGTTTAACTGCTCCAATGCCTTACGGGCCGCATCCTGTTCGGCTGTTTTCTTGTTTTTGCCGGTACCCTGTGCTTCGATCCCAAAAACCTTTACCAACACCCAGAAGGTTTTATCGTGATCCGGCCCCTGTTCATTGACGACCTTATAATTGGGTATGGCGCCATGCTTTTCCTGAGCCCATTCCTGCAGACGGCTTTTGTAGTCATAACTGTCGCTTGCCGATTGAACCTGATCAACAATGGGCACAAAATTCTTTTCGATGATGCTAAAAGTGGCTTTATAACCGCTATCCAGATACAGAGCGGCGATTAATGCTTCATACGCCCCTGCCAGGATAGAATTTTTTTCCATGCCCTGGGTTTGAATCTCACCTTTACCCAGTTGTAGATAAGATCCCAACTCGATAGCGCGCGCCATCGTAGCCAGCTGGGTCTCATTAACCAAATTGGCCCGGGTTCTGGAAAGATCGCCTTCTTTCATTTGCGGGTAACGCTCCATCAAAATATGGCCGACAATAAGATTTAAGACGGCGTCTCCGAGAAACTCGAGCCGCTCATTGTCCCGCAGATCTGAAACCAGCTGTTCGTTGACAAAGGAGCTGTGTCTCAACGCTTCTGCAAGCAGCTCTTTAGACTTAAACTGATAATCTAATTTTTGTTCAATATCGATCGAATTAACTTTATCCATAGGTTGTCCGGCAGTTAAATGATTTTCAGATTGTGACTTGATGGGCGTTAACTAGCGGATCCGCCATACGATCTGAATCGTGCATGAAAATTGCTGCAACTCTGGTTACAGGACGCTTTTTGCTACACCGCTTATGCCGCCATCTGTTTTTCGCAACATTATAATGACGAGCGCAATAAATATTGAAAACTTAGGATATGGCAGCCATCAGTGCTTCATAAATATGATGTGAAACAAACAGATTTCCGTTTCCCGATCCCATTTGAATTTCCGGCGTTAATGCACCGTGAAAATCCGTTCCCCCGGTCAACAGCAGGTCATTTTGTTTTGCCAGGCGCTCAAACTGCTCGGTCTGCTCTGCAGTGTGTTGTGGATAGTACACTTCAATGGCACCCATTCCAATATTCACTAGATTTTGGATGAGTGTTTCCAGCTGGCTTTCATCTGCAATCTCCAGCAGTCCCGGATGGGCCAATGTGGCGACGCCACCGGCCCCCCGGATCATTTCAATCGTCTGCTCACATTCCAGGCGTTCTTTTTCAACATAGGCAGGCTTTTGGGCACCCAATAATTTTCGGAAGGCTTCCCCAATGGAGGCGACGTAACCTTTTTTCACCAGGGTAAGGGCAATATGCGGTCTGCCGATCTGGCCATCCCCCCCGATTTGCTGGACGTCTTCCAATGAAATCGGGAAGCCAAGCTCATTCAGACGCCTGATAATTTTAGGATTACGGTTTTTTCTGACTTCCTGGAGTTTTTTGAGCGTTTGATTCAAGACCGGGTCGTCAAGACGAATGCCGTAACCCAGGATATGAAAACTGCCGGAACCCGGAAAAAAAGGGGGGTATGCGGCGCTGATCTCGACGCCGGATAAAAATTCTAAAGACGGGGGTATGCCGGTCCGCAGGGCCTCCTTGGATCCATCGATTGAATCATGATCCGTTATGGCGATGGCTGCAAGATTGAGCTTCAGGGCACTTTCGAGGATTGCGGCTGGCGTCAGGGAGCCATCTGAGGCGGTAGAGTGTATATGAAGGTCTATCCCCAGATGGTTGTTATATTCCAAGAGCCTTTTCTAACGCCTCCTCTTTGGATTTACAGTCAATACACTGAGTTGTAACCGGCCGCGCTTTCAGCCTTTTTAAAGAGATATCTTCGCCGCACGAATCGCAAATGCCGTAAGTATCATTTTCCAGACGGACGATCGCCTCTTTGATTTTTTTAATCAATTTATGTTCTCTGTCGCGTATGCGCAGCATAAAATTGCGATCGGCTTCAAGTGCAGCACGATCGGTGGGGTCTGGAAAATTCTCTTTTGGTACGGTCATGCCAGACACCGTATCACCCGCCTGGTCTAAAAGCTCTTCCAGCCAATCTGTGAGCAATTTTTTAAAATATTCTTTATCTTTCTTTTTCATAGGCAAACCCCTAGTCTTTCCGGTGCTGATAAGGACTTTCAAAAATTGCTTTCATTAGCACAACTCAATTTGCCTGTAAAGCCTAAATTGCATTTTTTATTTTTGGACAATTATAGCACTTCGGCACCCAGCCGACAACATATGATCAATATTTATCGATAATTACTAAAGATGATATCGGTCAAAATGCATAAAAACTTTATGTATTTTAGTGGCTTATGCGATTTTCTTTAAAAATATTTCAAGTTGTTTCATGTTGCTGACATTGTAGATTTTAACAGGGTAATCCGATGGCAAAATCTTTTTTAACAGGCCGGCCAGGACCTTTCCGGGCCCGACTTCCACGAACGTATCCACTTTTTGCTGTGCGAATATACCCATGGCATCATACCATTTAACCGGGCTGCACAGCTGCCGCTGCATACCCGCTTTAATCTCATCGGCTTCAGTGGCCATATCGCCGGTCACATTTAAAACCAGGATTTTTTCAGGCGGATGAAATTTTCTTTGTGACAAAATCGTATTGAATTCCTCTTCTGCTCCCTTTATCAGCTGACTGTGCCAGGCGCCACTGACTTTGAGCGGTATGGCTTTGGCGCCCTTCTGGCGGGCAAGCGCTGAAACCTGTTCAACATATTCCGGTGAACCGGTGATAACAATCTGCAGTTCGCTATTGTGGTTGGCGACTGACACAATACCCTGCGACTGAACCTCGGCGACCAAGGCCGCCACGTCAGCTATGGGAAGCCCGACAACGGCATGCATCGCCCCTTTGTTTTTGAGGGATTCGCGATGCATGAGCTTACCCCTATTGTACACAAGCTTAATGGTATCTTCGGCAGATACGACCTTTGCGGCATTTAAGGCACTGTATTCTCCCAAGCTATGACCTGCACAAAAATCATAAGCAATGCCCTCTTTTTCCAGAACTGCCAGACACGCCAGGTTAACCGTTGTCACGGCTGGCTGCAGATTGACTGTCTGGGTCAAATCTTCCATGGGGCCCTTGAAACAGAGGTCTGAGATGTGCATTTTGACCGTTTCTTCGGCCATGTCAAAGATTTCGCGCACAAAATCATATTCCTGATAAAATTCTGCGCCCATGCCGACGCTCTGTGAGCCTTGACCTGGAAATAGAAAAGCTGTTTTGCTCATATAAATCCTCCGGATTGATTTGTCCGTTTTTCTTCGTCCGTTGTCCGTAACATGTCCACGACTAAATAACCACGGGGGGTGCCCAACCGGTCATCACATCACAATGATTTTCCAACGGACGACTGACCACTGACAACGGGCGATGTTTATTCATCTAAATTAAACAGCTTTCGAACCGAATCAATATATAATGATTTATTTTCGCGCATGCCGTTTCGTTTTAAAAATCGGGTAGGATCGTGCAGAATTTTATTGATGAGCGCTTCAGCCATTTTGCGAACGGCCCTGGCTTCCTGCTCTGAGATCATACTGGTCTGCAGGGTCTTTTTCAGTTCTGCTTCGGCAATGGCGCTCATTTTTTTCCGCAAAGCGATAATGGTCGGCACCACATCCAGGCTTTCATACCACTCCCGAAAGCGAATCACAGCCTCATCTACGATGCGTTCGCCTTTAATCGCCTCCTTGTGGCGATCTTCGATGTTTTCATCTATGATTCCTTTTAAGTCATCGATGTCATATACATAAGAGTTCGAAAGACGGTTGATTTCCGGGTCGATATCCCGAGGCACGGCGATATCAATAAAAAAGAGCGGTCTGTTTTTGCGTTTGCGAATGATACCTTTAACCTGATCGGACCGAATCACATATTCAGATGCGCCCGTTGAACTGATAATAATATCGACCGTTTTTAAACTTTCAGGGATCTCCTCAAACCGAATGGCCTGGCCGTTGAATTGGGCTGCGAGTTCAACACCATTTTCAAATGTTCGGTTGGCAACCCAGACGTGATCGACCTTGCAGCGGATAAGGTGCTCGACCGCCAATTCTGCCATTTCCCCGGCGCCGATAAGCAACACTTTTTTACCTTCCAGCACACCAAAAATTTTGCGCGCAAGCTCAACGGCGGCATAGCTGATGGAAACGGCGCGGTCACCGATGCCGGTTTCGGTACGAATCTTTTTGGCGACAAAAAAGGTGCGGTGCAAGAGGCGATTTAAAATGACACCGGACGTCTTTTCTTCTATTGCTGTTCGATAAGCTTCCTTTATCTGACCCAGAATTTGGGGCTCACCCACAACCATGGAATCCAGACTTGCGGCAACGCGAAATACGTGTCGCACCGCTTCATTGCCCTCATGCACATACAGGGCGCTTTCAAATTGGTTGAGGGGGATTTTATTAAATTCGGCGATAAAATTTTTGGTTTCAACCACCGCCCGGGCGCTGTCGTCTGTAACCACCAGAACTTCAACCCGGTTGCAGGTTGAAAAAAGCAATGCTTCCTTGATGAATTTTTTGCCCATGAGCGAATGCAGGGCGGACTTGGACTGGTCCTCGGTAAAGGCGATACATTCGCGCAGCTCAACCGGTGCGGTATTATGATTTATGCCCAGTAATACGATATCCAGCATGACTTGAACAATTTATGGTTTTAGTCGCTATTGGTTTTTACCACGAAGAACACGAAGATCACGAAGGATATTAAATCCTTGTTTTTAAGCCTTTTTTTGTGCCCTTCGTGGTTTAGATTCGCGCTTTGTTCACCACGAAGACACAAAGTTCACAAAGGACGTTTAATTTAATTTTTAAAAGCTTCTCTTTGTGCTCTTGGTGATCTTCGTGCCTTTGTGGTTTTAATACATGCTGACTTGCCTAAAATTTTGTAAAGGGTTCGTGATGTCCTTCCATATAGAGATTGACACCTAAAAAAGTGAAAATCAGCACCACAAAGCCGATGATGGCCAGTATGGCCGACCGTCGCCCGCGCCAACCAAGGGCGAACCTTCCATGAAGCAAAACAGCATAAAACAGCCAGGTAATTCCGGCCCAAACCTCTTTGGGATCCCAGCTCCAGAACCGGCCCCAGACGGCCTTGGCATAAACAAAGCCGGTGATCAGGCCCAGCGTAAGCATGGCAAAGCCCACCACGATGCAAACATAACCGATGCTATCCATCATTTCCAGCGACGGTAAGCGTTTAAAAAAGAAACGATGTTTCTTTGATTTGATTTCATTTTCCTGAAGCAAATACAAAATACCCAGCCCGCAGGCGAGGGCAAACGCCGCTTCCCCGATAAAAATGACGGTGACATGGCTGATCAACCAAAAACTTTTGAAAACCTGGGTTGTCGCGGCAGGCTCATTGGGGAATTGCGATGCGGCGATCATAATGACCGTCAGAATGGGGGCGGCAAATATTCCCAGTATTTTTAAATTAAATTTAACAGTAATGCCAAAGAATACGCCGGCGATTGCCCAGCCGGCAAAAGATAGCGTTTCATGCATGTTGCTGACCGGTAAATGGCCGCTGCGCATGAAGCCGTAAACGATGGTCAGGGTATGAAACAGGAAACCGATCAACAGCAAAAATAAACCCGCGCGTTGCAAGTAGTCTTTTTGAAGAAATAGATACGCAAAATAGCTGACCGAGCTAAGCAGGTACAGCACGATGCTAACAAGGATTATCGATTCCATGTATGCTCCATAAAGGCTTTGCCGAACAATATGCTATGCCATTTTATCTGCATAACCTGAATTTGTACTCATCGGGGCTTTCATATGCAAGGCACTTAAGGTTGAGGCTATAGTGTACTATGCCTCGACCTTAATAACGCAGCAGATGGAAGCATCCGGTTCGCCCATCGGGTGAAAATTAATGAGATAAAATGATTTTGATCCATTAAAAAAAAATGCATGATATGTTACTTCATCGATTTGTTTGACGAGCTGCCATTAAGGATATTTACAACTTCTCATTAGTTTTCATGCAAAATTCAGTTAATAGATCTTCGATTTTAAAACCTTTTCCCAAAACTTCCAGCAGAAGGGCATTGATCTCTTTGGTTTTTTTCGCCTTGATGAGCCCGATGAGATCATTGTCGATCAGGCGATTGAATAAGGCCTTATGCGCCTCGGGCTCATGGGCCTGGCTTAATAGTTTGTCGCGAATGGCACCCATTAAACGCAAGAAATCCGCATATTCTTCGCCGAATTTTTTTTCCAGGTCGAGTCGCAGCCGTTTTGCCAGAGCCGGGCTTTTGCCTGAAGTGGAAACGGTTATCGCCAGATCTCCGCGGCTGACAATGGCCGGCAGGATAAAATTGCACACCTCGGGCCGGTCGGCAATGTTGCACAGGATGTTGACACGCTCAGCATCTTTGCTGATTTGCCGATTTAGATTTTCATCGTCGGTGGCACCGATCACCAGAAACATCTTATCCACGTCGTCGCTCCGGTATGAGCGCTCTTTTAGTTGGATCGATCCCTTTGCGGCCAGTTTCTTTAACTGGGGTGTTGGATCAGGGCTGACAACCGTCACCCGGGCCCCGCAATTCAGCAAAGTGATCGCCTTGCGGGTGCCCACCAAACCGGCACCGACAACCAGACACCTGCGGTTTTGGATATCTAAATTTATCGGATAGTACTTCATGGTTTGTTGAATTTGTTTTATAGGTCTCATTGGTTTGATTGGTTGAAAAAATTTGATCCATTTTGCTTGATGTGCTTACGGGCAAGAACAAATTAAACCAATTAAACGAATCGAACCAATTTAACGAATTTCCAGTTCCATGAGGTCATCGGCCAGGACGAGATGGCCGCTGTAGGTCTTGCGACATTCTGCCGCAATGTCTGCTTTTTCACATTCCGGATAAAAGTGGGTCAGGACCAGATTGCCAACACCGGACTTGGTTGCCAGTTCCCCTGCCAGCGATGGCGTCAGGTGGCCGGGGGTCCGCAATTTATCCGGAAGGGCACATTCACAAATCAACAGGTCCGTGTCTTTTGCCAGGTCGATAATTGTTTCAGTGTAATCCGTGTCCCCGGTGTAAACAACGGAATACCCATCAGGACTGGCGATGCGGAAGGCGATGCTTTCCGGATTATGTTTCACCGGTGCGGTATATACAGAAAAATCCTCGAATGTAATCGCATCGGCATTCTGGTTGTCGAATTCGATCATTTCCAGCAGGCCGGGAGTAAGCTCAATCCAGTGTCCGTAGACTTTTTTCAACCCTTCATAAAAATCCAGCAAACCGCGGCCACCGGCAACCGTCAGGGATTTTTTTCTGCGACTGCCATCCGGGTATTTGGTGGCAAAAATAAGGGGCACGAGTTCGCCCGTGTGGTCGGGGTGAAAATGGCTGTAAAAAATATGGCTTAAATCGAAAATGGTCGTATCAGCCTCCAGCAAGCGTCGCATGGTGCCCGGACCGCTATCAAACAACATTTTTGAAGCGCCGACCTGCATCAAAACCGAACATGAACTGCGCGTCAGCGACGGCACACAAGTTCCGGATCCTAAGATAGTTACCTTTATTCCCGAATTGTTTTCCGCCATGTCTTATCCACCCGTTATGATTTAACTACTTATAATAAGCACTTAGTTTCCAATCATAAATGAGGAATTTTTTCGAAGAGCCAGGCCGCACAAGGGTTTTTGTCAAGGCGTACTGAGTTGTACGTTGCAGACGAAAAACCCGCGGAGAACGCAGCTGTTCGGAAAAAGGGCCCTTTAGGATTGGAAACTACTTTGGTTCTGCGCGTCTGGCAGTCCTCCCAATAATCCAGGACAGCAGCTTTTTATCATCCTTTACATCCACATGATCTTTGAGCTTGCTGAGCACAAGTTCTGCTCTGGCCATATTCTTATGGCCGCCGGCGTTTCCCAGCACGCCAAATCCTTCTTTGGCGACTGTGCCGGCGTTTTTGCGGATCCCGTCATTTCTGAATATGATGGTCAATTTTTTTTCGCAGATCCCGGACACGATGCTCCAGGTGACGGTATTGACGCGCATAAAGAAGTCGGCAACCAGCACGCAAACGTCCGGGTTGACCACATTTCCCAAATGGACATAGACTTTTCCCTTGCGCCGGCGCATGTTTTGCAGAGCGATCTTAAAATATTTCAGAAGATCAAATCGAAGGTCGGCCTGTTCGATTTTGCGGGCCAAATGGATATTGGCGTATCGAAATAAATATTGAAAGGCACGGACATCTTCAATCTGTGTTCGTCCTTTAAAGTCATTGGTATCGGTTTTGATGCCATGATATAAACCGGTCGCGAGCTTGGCTGACGGCGTTATTTTGGCGGCCCGCAAATATTCGGTTAAAATGGTGGCCGTGGCGCCATACTGCGGTCGGATATCGACAAACGAGGCTTTGCAACCCGAATCAGGATGATGGTCGATAATAACATCCACATTAAGATTCGACATAATCTCATTATGATCCGGCTGGGAGTCTACAATCACCACCCGGCTGAACTGATCTGCCTGGATATCCTCGAAGGGAATCAGGTTTACGTCCAGCAGCCGTATCATGGCCAGATTGTCCGGTCGATTGATAGTGTTGATATTGGAAAGGGTCACACTGGGTACTTTGCGCCATAGCAGACGCCTTACGGCCATTGCGCTGGCGATGGCGTCCGGATCGGCATTGATGACAATCAGCACCGGGTGGCTGCCGGAGAACTGATCGTAAAAGCGCCGTAATTTTTCGGGGGCAGATTGGCTCATAAGAAATTGATATTCTGTAACAAATGTCTGGATATTACGATGGGTGCTTTTAGATTACAATAGGATTTTCAAAATTTAGCGCTCCTAACAAAAGCCCGGCTTACACACAGCCGGGCTTTTTCGATGGATACTGCAATTATATCGTTGTAAACACGATTTTATCGCCTTCAACTTCGGCCCGAACCCGGGCACCTTCTGATACGTGGTTTTCCAGGATCTCCAAAGACAGCGGATTTTCTATATACTGCTGGATTACGCGTTTCAGCGGCCGAGCGCCAAAAATCGGATCATAGCCCTGTTTGGCGATCAGCGCTTTTGAATCATCAGATAATATAAGCTCGATATTCCTGCTAGCAAGACGGCGGCCCAGTCGGGCGATCTGGATGTCCACAATCTTAACGATTTCAACGGCTGTCAGGCTCTGGAAGATAATAATTTCATCGATGCGGTTTAAAAATTCGGGTCGAAAACTGGCCCGCAGGGACTCGGTAACGCGTTTTTCCATTTCCTTGCGGTCAGCTGCCGCCAGCTCCTGGATATATTGACTGCCCACATTGGAGGTCATAATGACAATGGTATTTTTAAAATCAACCGTGCGTCCGTGACCATCGGTCATACGCCCGTCATCTAAGATTTGTAACATGATATTAAAGACTTCCGGGTGCGCTTTTTCAATTTCATCAAACAGGACCACCGAATACGGCCGGCGGCGGACCGCTTCGGTCAGATATCCGCCTTCCTCATAGCCGACATAACCGGGAGGTGCGCCGATCAGCCGGGCAACGGAGTGCTTTTCCATGTATTCGGACATGTCAATGCGAACGATGGCCTGTTCACTGTCAAATATAAATTCCGCCAGCGCCTTGGCCAGCTCGGTTTTGCCCACGCCGGTAGGCCCCATGAAAATAAAGGAGCCGATCGGGCGGTTGGGATCCTGCAGCCCGGAGCGCGCCCGTCGCACAGCGTTGGATACGGCCGCCACGGCTTCGGTCTGACCGATCACCCGCTGATGAAGCCGCTCCTCCATATGGACCAGCTTGTCGCGTTCGCCTTCGAGCATTTTGCTGACCGGAATACCGGTCCAGCGAGATACCACTTCCGCCACATCTTCGTCGTCGACTTCCTCTTTGAGCATTTTGCTGGATTGCTGAAGCTCGGAAAGCTTCTGATTGGCTTCCTGCAGCTGTTTGTCAAGCTCCGGGGCTTTGCCATATCTCAGTTCAGCCACCCTGGCCAGATCACCCTCTCTTTCGGCCAGTTGAGCGTCTGTGCTTAACTGTTCCTGCGCTTCCTTTATCTTACGAATCGTTTGGATCAGATCTTTTTCATTTTGCCAGTGTCCCTTCATTGTGGTCAGCTCGTCGTTCATATCGGCCAGCTCGGTTTCCAGTTTCTGCAGTCGATCTTTAGAAGCCGGGTCTTTTTCCTTTTTTAAGGCCTGGCGTTCGATTTCCGCCTGGGTAATTTTGCGCTGAACCTCATCGATTTCAGCCGGCATACTGTCGATTTCGATTCGCAGCTTGGAAGCACATTCGTCCATTAAATCGATGGCTTTATCCGGCAAAAAGCGATCGGCAATATAGCGATCTGACAGGGTCGCAGCCGCCACAATAGCGGAATCCTGAATGCGAACGCCATGATGGACTTCGTATTTTTCTTTCAGGCCCCGCAGGATGGAAATGGTGTCTTCCACCGAGGGTTCTTTGACCAGAACCGGCTGAAAACGGCGCTCCAAGGCGGCATCTTTTTCAATATATTTGCGATATTCATTTAGCGTGGTGGCCCCTACACACCGCAACGTTCCCCGGGCCAGTGCCGGTTTGAGCATATTGGATGCATCCACAGCACCTTCGGCCGCACCGGCGCCCACAACGGTGTGAAGTTCATCGATAAATAGAATGATTTCACCTTCGGCACCTTCGACTTCTTTTAAAACAGCTTTGAGGCGATCTTCAAATTCACCCCGATATTTAGCGCCGGCGATCAGGGCACCCATGTCCAGGGCGACCAGGCGACGATTTTTGAGGGTTTCGGAAACATCCCCTTCCACAATTCGACGGGCCAGCCCTTCGATTATAGCGGTTTTGCCGACACCGGGCTCGCCGATTAAAACCGGGTTGTTTTTTGTGCGTCTGGAAAGCACCTGAACAATGCGTCTGATTTCTTCGTCGCGGCCGATGACGGGATCCAATTTGCCCAGCCGGGCCAGATCCGTCAGGTCGCGACTGAATTTTTCCAGGGCTTGATATTTATCTTCCGGATTGGGGTCGGTAATACGCTGTTTGCCTCTTATTTCCTGTAAACCGTGCAGTATAGCGTCCCGTGTGACACCTGCGCGGGATAAAATAGTGGCGACTTCCCCGGCGGTTTCTTCGGATATGGCTAAAAGAATATGTTCGATACTGACATATTCATCCTTCATCTTGGTGGCTTCGCTAAATGCCTGCTCCAGAATCGCTTTGGTCCGGGTTGAAATATAGACCTCTGCGGTTGCGCTACCGCTAATTTTGGGCAGCCGTTCAACGGCAGCCTTCACTGCCTGAGCGATTTCACCCGGAGAAGCCCCCAGTTTGCGCAGCATGGCAACAGCAATCCCATCATTTTCGTCAAGCATTGCGGCCAGCAAATGTTCGGGTTCAATTTGCTGGTTATTAAACTGCGATGCCAGCGATTGGGCATTTTGAATAAGCTCTTGGGATTTAATGGTAAATTTATCAAAGCGCATTAAAAATCATCCTCCTTCGTTTACAATGCAGGTAAAGGTTCCATTTTTAATGGAAAATAATCACATTACTTTAATTGTCAACCACATTAAAGTAATGTAATGTGCCTGCACGCAACGCGACCATCGATGGGGTTCCCTCTTATTCTATTATACTTGGATTTCTAAAATATCCAACACTTTAAAAAAATGGTCAGCGCGTTTACCAGCTGTGAAATGAATCTTTCGAGCGCAGGCTCTCATAGAGGGCAATGCCAACGGCGGTGGAAAGATTTAATGACCTGATGTCTTTGGTGATGGGTATATGATAGCTGGCATCCGGGTACATAAGCCGGATGTTTTCGGGCAGGCCCTGTGTTTCGGAGCCAAACACCAGGAACAGGCGCAGCCTTGACGGCAGGCTCCAGAACGAATGCGCTCCGGTTTTTGAAAAAATCGCGACTTCCTGCGGCTGCAGGGCGAGGCTTGCATGCAGGGATTCAAAATCATCCCAAACCTGCAGCTTGACGTGTTGCCAGTAGTCCAATCCCGCGCGCTTGAGGTGCTTGTTGTCCAGCGAAAATCCCAGTGGTTTGACCAGGTGCAGGTAGGCTCCGGTGGCCACACAGGTGCGCCCGATGTTGCCGGTGTTCCAGTGGATTTCCGGAGCAACCAGAACTACGTGGCGTTCCAGTTGTTGGATCTTGGTTTTTTGGGGTTTTGTATTAACCAAGGTAACAATCTCAACTATTTTAATTCCATCCTACAGGTTGATTGGTTAAATAGTTGATTGGTCAAATGGTCAAAGGTGCTATTCTTTCTACCCCCATTTAACCGTTTAACAAATCAACGAATTAACCCACTAAAATGCGTTTTCCGCATTGGGGGCAGTATTTAAAATCCTCATTTAGCGCCTTGCCACAACTTCTGCATGTCCGGGGTGAGTCGGCTTGCGGTTGAGTGACATCCGGCTTAAAACCGTGGCCGGTCTGCGCGCAGCTATCACAGATGCTAAACGGCTCGCCCTTTTTGACTCTGAATATGGGTATGAAAAAAAAGCTGAGATAGTGGTCCACACGCTGGTAATAAGCCTGATTCAATCCGCACACCGAACAACGGCGCGGATTCTGGTCCAAAACCTTTTTTTTAGGTGAAACGCCGGCAATGAAAATCATAGTTTAATACTCCGACACTCCTATTATTTATTTTAAAATTAGAAATTTCTCGGTTTACAGATGACTTCCCGGATCCGCAGGTCAAAAAAATTATTCTGGTGCGCCGGTTTCAGCACCAGGGCTGCGTCTGCACCTCGGCCGGATCCGCCGATGGCAATGATATCATTGCCGCTCAGGGCGCTTGCGTCGGCGGCCATTACCGCAACTTCGACGGCAACCTTAACACCCTGTCCGAACAGCCTGAGCGTATCGGCCATGATTAAAACCGGATACACCCCGGAATGTTTTTTGGCAATGGAGCGCTCCAGGCCGGAAAGTGCATGGCTGGCGGCCACCACGGTTATGCCTTTAGACTGCAAATCTGTTTTGACGTCCTCGGGCATTTGACTCTTAAACGGTTCTTTAAACCCACAGTGATAGGTGACGGCCGTAACGCGGGGGCCATCAAAGATCTCGATGGCCTGGTAGGCGGTAAAGCCGGTGGTCGACGCCACCACCACCTCCTCGATACCGAGTTCTTTGCCCCTTTCAGCCGCCAGTTTTAAGGCTTGCTGCGTATTTTCCTTTCCGGGATTATCAAAAAGCATAAAGCTCTCTCCTTTTTTCGAGTGGTGGAGAATTCATACACATCGTTACCGATCGGCAACATTTTACCCCAAATTTCTTCCTAGTCAATATGCAGTTTTGATTATTTTTTGGCCCGACACGGTTTGGAATTAAATGCAGATGTGACCCTTTGTGCACCAACAATTGCGGTTTTGTGTACAGGCACCACCGAATTCTCGATCAGGCTCCGGCCCGAACCGAAGGTGAACGACCCGGTTTTAAGAGTAAATAATTTTTTTAACGGTCTTGAATTATGGACGATTAACACGCTTCTGTCATAAATGGGCAACTGACAACGGTTCGGTGGCACGATTTTTGTTTTTAGAGTCCCAATCCGGTGGCAAAAAGATCCGGGCCCCATCGATTATTTTGGGATCTGAATCCTGCATAAGAAATTAAATGACTACATCACCAGGATAAAAAAAATTAAGGGATAAAATCTGAACCTTCAAGCGTTATAGGAATTGAGGAATTTAATATCTTTTACTAGGAGGAGATGGATGGAACCTGTAAAGCACCCCAAAGACCGATTGAAACAAAGGGATCTGACGCGCCGGGACTTTTTAAAATTTTGTACCGTTGTCGCCGGGGCCATGGGCTTGGGACCGGCTTTTGGTCCCAAGATTGTGGAGGCATTCACGAGCGGGCAACGCCCGCCGGTGCTGTGGCTGCATTTTGCCGAGTGCACCGGGTGCACCGAAGCCGTATTGCGGACCACAGCCCCTTGGTTTGACGATCTGTTGTTTGATTCCATTTCGCTGGATTACCATGAAACTTTGATGGCCGCCGCTGGCGCCCGGGTTGAGAACATTCTTTTCAGCACCGCCGCCCGGGCATTGGAGACCCACATGATTGCCGATGCCATGGAAGTATGGCTGGATGATCTGGACTTGAGCGGATCGGTATCGCGATCCTGGACCATGCCGGCTCAGGCGGCCGGAATGGGCATGAACGAGGCACCTCGCGGGGCTCTCGGGCACTGGATCAATATTCAGAACCAGAAAATCGGTAACTATCAAATGGTGATCCCCTCCACCTGGAATTTCGGGCCGCGCTGCGCGGGTAATTAACGGGGCCCGGTGGAAAAGGCCCTGATCGGAACTCCGGTCGTCGACCCAGAGCGGCCGCTGGAGGTTTTGCGTGTGGTTCATTCCTTTGATCCCTGTATCGCCTGCGCGGTGCACCTGATCGATACGCAAAACGATCGAACATTCAATGTAAAGGTCAACTGATAAAATCAACTCCGGAACAATTGTGATGCTGCACCGGAGCACTTTAAATAACATATCTGTCATTTGCGCACCTGGCGGTGTGATCAATCAATATGGTGAATAATATGAGTCAGAAACAGATTCTGGTTTTGGGTGTCGGCAACATTCTGTTAAGAGATGACGGCATCGGCGTGCGGATCGTCGAAAAGCTCCAGCGTGATTACACTTTTTCGCCGAATGTCAGATTGCTGGACGGCGGCACGCTGGGGTTAAGGCTGCTGGAGCCCATCAGCAGGGCGGACGTCTTGATCGTGGTGGATGTGATTGTATGCTGGCAGACACCCGGAACGCTTGAAAGGCTGCCGCTGGCGGATTTAAGGAGCCGTATATCAATCAAGAATTCTCTTCACCAGCTGGATCTTATGGAGACCCTGGCGCATGCGGAATTTCTTGAAAGCCTTCCGGAAACCACCATCATCGGCATCGAGCCTGAAGATACCTGCTCCTTGAATCTGGAGCTGTCTGATACCATTCGTGACCGTCGGGAGGACATGGTCAGTGCGGTTTTAGAAGAGATCTTCCGTGCCGGGGGCGGATATTATCCGCGCTCGCCTGTTTCTCCGGTCAACGGTGCGGACCATCCGTCCTGTTACCTTAAGACAACCGCCGCGCAGAAGTAAGGTATAGATACCGTCCGGATTATTCGATGTTGAGTTTTATCTGGCGCGTGCGCCGCCGGCGCTTGACCCTGATGGTGACTTCTTCCCCGGCGGAGAGCCTTTCAAAAAAATCTGAGGCCTGATCCGGGCTGGTAATGTCATCGTCATCGACGCCGACGATCACATCCCGGCTGCGCAGACCCATTTTGCGTAAAACACTGTCGGCCGGGATATTGCTGATTCTAAATCCCGACGGTTGGTCGCCCTGCATGTAGGGCGTAACGTTTACTTTCTCCATTAAGGCGTCGACATTGGCAAGGGATGCCTCCACCTCTTCACGCTTGAGTTTAATGGAGCGGGTCCTGGCACTTGATCGCAGGCTGCGGGCGTTTGATTGCTTGTTGCCCGGTGTTTGCGGCGAGGAAGCCGAACGACTGCCAGCGCTTTTCGATGAAACCGAAGAAACGGATCGTTTTGCGGATTCTTTAATCTCAACGGTCAGCAGCTCGTCGCCTTTGGCGGTGGTAATGATCACGTTGTTGCGCAGAATCTTCTTTATTTTTATCTTACCGGCACTATCTCCCTCACGATAGGCTTCCTGCTCGCGGGTTTTGCGATTGTCGATAATGGCACGACTCAGTTTGGAATCTTCGGATACCACCGTTCCCACCAGTTCCAATCCCAGGTCTTTTTTGGCCAGGGCGATCTTATCAAGCGAGATTTCCTCCTTCTTTTCTGAATCTTTGACCACGGTGATGTTGAACAGGTTGCGTTGCCAGATGACCTGGTAATCGCTAAGGGGTCGGATGGCAGCCTGGGATTGAACGGGTGGCCGCATACCGGCAGAGCTCGATTCTGCTACCGCCTCCGTTTCCAGACGGGCCATTTGTATGGCCTGCACCGCCTGAAATCCCAGGTATCCAATCAATAACAACAACAAAAGATAAACCGGATAAAAAATCCAATGGTTTTTTTTGCGCGGTAATTTTAGCTGCGTTTTTCGTGCCGCTGGCGGTTCGGGCTCAGCCGCAGCGATCTCCACGCGCTCAGGCACGGGCTCCGGCTCTTCGACCGGCACGGGCGCTTCGGTTGCAGGCGGGATGGGGACGGCCACCATCGGCGCGATGACCGGCTGCGGCCTTTCTTCTGCAGCCGGCGCGGTCTCTGTAGCCGGGGGCCCTAAGACAGGTATTGGGCTTTCGGCCTCGGCTGCAACCGGGGTCTCCGGAATCTGTTGTTCTTTAAGTTTCAGCAGTCTTTTGGGCCGATTTTCAATGTCGTTGCGCTTGAGGATCTTATAAACAGACGTGGTTGAAACAAATATCTCTTCCTGCTGCAGGAAACCCATCAGACGCCGGGCGCCCAGGTCAGGGTTGTCCAATGAAAGCTCGACAATTCGGTCTTCGACCTCGGGCGGAATTTTGTCTGGAAATTTTTGGGGAAAAATGACCGGCTGGGCGGCGGCGTCAGCGGCTTTGTCCAGCCGTCTGCGGCGGGTTTGCAATCCGTTGCGCTTTAGAACCCGATACACAGCCGATGAGGATGCCATAATTTCCTGCTCTTCCAGCAGCGGCACCAGTCGTTTAGCGCCCAGCTCCGGGTTTTTCAGCGAAAGTTTAATGATGCGGTCGGCCAGGCCGGATGTGATGTGGGTGGCCGGTTTCTTTTGTTTTGCTTTTGGTTTTCGCCTTCTTGTTTTGACTTTTGCCAGCCGCAGGGCGCGGGTCTGCAGGTTATGGCGGCGCAGGATGCTTTGAACGCTGGTCGCGGAAGCGGTTATGCGCTCTTTTTTGAGCAGCGGCACCAGGCGCCGGGCGCCCAGCTCGGGATGCTGCAGGGCAATCGCCACAATCCGCTCGGCCGTCTTGGGCGGTATTTTGGCGGGAACTTTTTTGGGTGCGCGCTTGGGGGCCATCTTTGTAAGTATCAATCGTTTGAGATAGGTTAACCATTAAAAAATTCAGCTGGCGGGCCCTGTGCTCAACAGCCATGGATCCGCTATATAGAACAGTTTAACCCATCCCATTTTTGCGCGCAAGGGCTGAATGCATGTAAAATAGCTGGCATCAGCTCTAAATTAGCTTCTGCCGGCTCATGAAGAAAAACGACAGCTCATGGTTACGGAAGGACTCTCCTTCGCTAAAGCTAAGGCGCGGCAAGCGATTCGTGGCGTAAAACGACCATTCACGATGAGAGACGACCTCTGCAAACCTTATGGTTGACTGTGAGGCGATTAGACCCTATAATCGACTTAAATATTGAGTCGAATAAGGATGCTAAATGACTCACGGAAAAAATTATATCTGGCAAGACCCGGCCTGGCCGGAGTTGAAATGGGAAAGCGCTGCCATACTGAAAGATCTTGGCGACTGCCGTTTTCAACAAGGCGCTCTTTTAACCCAAATGCGAGACCTCGGCTTCGAAATTCAACAACAGGCCCAGGCCGAGGTTTTGATCGCGGAAGCCCTGAAAACTTCCGAGATCGAAGGAGAACACTTAGATCCAAATGCAGTGCGCTCATCGGTGGCCAGGCGACTGGGTTTGCCGCTGGCCGGCTTAATTGCTACCAGCAACCAGCAGGCTGATGGGATGGTGGATATTTTGCTCGACGCCACCATGAACCATGAACGGGCGTTGAATGCCGACCGGCTTTTCGGATGGCACGCTGCTTTGTTTCCGACCGGTTTTTCAGGCCTGCGCCGAATCCGGGTTGCCGCCTGGCGTGATGACCGCGACGGTCCCATGCGAGTCGTATCCGGTCCCATTGGTCGTGAAAAAGTTCATTACATAGCCCCGCCGGCGGACCGGTTGAAAAGTGAGATGAAACAATTTTTTGACTGGTGGGAGAAAAACCTCAATGAGGTGGATGGCATCCTCCGGGCCGGCGTTGCGCATCTGCGGTTTGCGGCCGTTCACCCGTTCGATGACGGCAACGGAAGAATCGCTCGAACCTTGACTGACATGGCCCTTGCTCAGGATGAAAATCTTTCAACAAGGTTTTACAGCCTGTCCTCCCAAATCATGGCGGATAGAGAGGCTTACTATATGGTTCTCGAACACACAAACAAGACAAATATCGATATTACTGAATGGCTGCAATGGTTCCTGGCGTGTATGTCCCGGGCAATTCTGCGCTCCAACGAGCTTTTATCCAACATAATGCAAAAGGCCCGATTCTGGAAGACGCATGCTCAAACCGACCTTAATGATCGGCAGCGCAAAGCCATCAATCGGTTGCTTGAAGCCGGTCCGGGCGGTTTTGAGGGTGGGCTGACCAACCGAAAATACGCCGGCATGACACACATCAGTCGGGCGACCGC
>JAHEIW010000245.1 GCA_024639185.1 Deltaproteobacteria bacterium
TGCCGAAATGACCGCCGACGGTGGGCTGGCTTGTGGGGCTGAGAGCGCCGCTTTTAAACCGGTTCACGACTTCTTTGATGCTGCCTTGCTGCTCTGCAAAGATGTCGATGCCGGCAGCTGCTAGCGTCTCAACGGCATTGGGTCCGACATGACCGGTAATCACCGCACTCACGTTTTTATCTGCCAGAAATTGAGCGGCCTGGATACCGGCCCCGCTGCTCTGAGCGGCGCTCTGATTGTCAAAGACTTCATAACGCATATCCGCAGGATCAACGATCAGAAGATAGGCACAGCGGCCGAAGCGCGGATCGAGTTGGGCATCCAAACGGTTGCCTGACGAACTGATGGCGATTTTCATGGCACAACCTCCTTGTTGTTATTATGAGTATATGCTCATAATAAAAATAATCTCATTCGCATGGATTGTCAAGCATTATTATAGACAGCTGGTGTTAAGACGGAAGGGTGCTCCTATGGCTTGCGGATATGCCCGGGGAATCGTTTATTTTAGATTTTCCTGATTGTCGGAATAATTCTTGCGGGCGGCGACATAGTTAGGATTGATGCGCATGGCTTCGCCAAAGTGATACTGGGCAGCCTTAAAATTGCCCTGGCGTTGCAGCGCATATCCGAGATTGTTGTGCGCCTCTGCATACTCGGGATCATGGCGCAACGCTTCTTCATAGTGCTGGATGGCCTTCGCCAGATTATTTTGCCTTCCCAGCGCTATTCCCAAATTGTTATGGGCGGGGGCATATTCAGGGTTGAGCCGTAACGCTTTTTGAAGTTGATCAATGGCCTCGTTCAGGCGGCCCTGCATAATCAGGGCAACGCCCAGATCGTTGTAAACTTCTATATTGCTCGGATTGATGCGCAGGGATTCATTGAAGTGAATCATGCCCTCTTCAAATTGGCCGTTTCTGGCCAGCAAATATCCTAAATTGTAATGGGCGATGGCGTAAGCGGGCTTAATTTGCAAGGCGATCCGATACATCTCAACCGCTTCATCCTTCCGATCTGCTGTGGCCAGCGCAACGCCTAAATTATTGTACGGACGTGCCTTTCGTTTTGATTTAGACATGCTGTCCTGCCAGAGGGCCACAGGGCTCGTCCAAACCTTGTTGCGCTCATAGGTGCCAATCGACAGAACAGCGATCACAATAAGCAGCAAAGTGAGGCACAGCCATCCGGGCCTGATGATTTTAAAAGCCAAACTGACGATCATCAGAATAAAGAACATCGACGGCAGGTAGGTCCGATGCTCAAAAATGATTTCAAGCGGTATGATCGACGACTCGATAACCAGATTGCCAAAAAACCATAATATGCCAAATGAAATCAGGGGAGCCCTTTTGACCAGATAAACGGCAGCAACGCTAGCGCCAACAATCGCGCCAAGGGAAAGCAGAGTCGTAAGCGGGTCAATCAGAGAATGTGACAATTCAAAGGCATGATCGAGGTTCAGCCGGGAAGGATGCGGCCAGAGAATCAAAGTGATATAGAAGATGACGACCCTTAATTCGGTCAGCAGTCGCTGATCGACGGTGTAATCGCGTTTCGAATAAGCGGCAAAAATGACGTCTGAAGGTGCCAGGCGCGTATAAAATAGCGCCAGCAGAATGAAAAAGGATAAAATCCCGATGATAACCAGGAAATTGCTTTTAAACCTGAAGTTGCTGTTCTCTCCCAAAAAATACAACTCATAGAGAAAAATAAAAATGGGGAGCGTAGCGGTGATCTCTTTGGATCCAAAAGCAAGTATGCTGCTGGCTGCGCATCCGGCCAAAAGCCATCGCCTTAAGCGGGTACTCTGGGTCAGACGGCCTTTTGCGTACAGCAAGATAGTCAATATGTAGAATAAAGCAGCCAGAGTGTTCATGCGTTGGACAATATAACTGACGGACTGTGTCAGCAGCGGATGCAGTCCCCAGATGAAGGCCGCAAAAATGGGAATCCATGCCAGCGCAAAAGGATTGTAGCGCCAGCGCAGGGCAGGGGTGTTCAGGGTCGTTTTAGCAAGAAAATAGAACAAGATAGTATTGATGATGTGAATCAAAATGTTAACGAAATGGTAGCCGACCACATTATACCCGTGTAAAAAATAGTTGAAGGCAAAAGTGATGTTGGACACCGGCCGCCGACTTGAAGGGCTTTCAAAGCCGGCCTCCAGCAAGCGGGTCAGAGACAGCTGCTTTAATTTGATTTTAGGATTATTTTGTATGTTTGGCCGATCGTCAAATACAAACGATCCGGTCAGGGTGTTGCTGTATACCAGGAAAATCAAGACCGTCAGCAGCAGCAAAAGCCAGGTTTCGTATTTAGCGGGAAAATCAGTAAAATCTTGGCGGGTTTTCATTCGCTATAGTGCCGGTTCTACCTGAGAACGATTCTGGGATAAAAGCCTTCGCGCGTAAGCTGGCTGCTCAGACCGGCGGCGGCCTGCTCGTTTTCAAATGCACCAACGAGAATCCGTATCCGGTTTGGGTCGGTTTGCGCCGGCAGGCTGTAACTGAAGTAGCCTCTGGCCTGCAGACGGGATTGAAGTTCCCGGGCGTTGTTTTGAGCAATCGGTTCACCGATCTGAACCGTATAAGGCTTGCGGGTGACATTGACGTAGCGAAACTTTCGCCGTTTCAGGTCCACTGCAGCGGTATTGGCCTCTGCCAGGGTCTTATAGTTACCGATGTAAACCCGGTACCATTTTCCCTTTCCGGCAATATCCACCGGACTGGTAAAAGCCGGGTCGCCCCTGGTGCTTAATTTCCGGGCCACCTGCATGGATTGCAGCGGATCCCGGAAAGAGCTGACCTGAATGGTGTACGGCAAGGATTTAACAGCCGGGGCGGGTGTTTTTCTGGCCGGCGGTATGGCTGTCGGTTTTGGTGTTTTTGCAACCGTTACTGTCTTTGATGATTTAACAGGCGGCGCTGCTTTGACGGCTGTGGCCGCTTTTTTTTTGTCCTGCGCAGCGGTTGCCGGTTTTGGTGTTTTTACGGCGGCAGGCTTCTGTGATTTAACGGACGCTGCCGGGTTGGCTTGCTTTGGCGCTGCCTGCCCAACCGGTTTCGCGGCTGGCGTCGCTGGCAGGTTGGCTGTACCTACGATCTTTGTTTTCTCTCCTGGTGCTGCAGGCGCTTCTTTAGCACGCGCCTTCAGCGAAGCCTTTTGGGTTGATTGGGCTGCAGGTGTCGTGGGCCTGGCGGCATAATCGATCAGCAGGGCCTGGCGGGACCGATAGCTTCTTAAATGCGCCATATATTTTGGCACTTCTGCCGTCTTGTTGTCCACCATCAGCTGTTGAATGGCTTTTGTCTGCACATCAACAGCCGCGTCAAAGTTACCGGTGGCGGCATGGGCAGCCGCCAGGGTATCCATGGAGCTGATGCCCGGCTTGAGTTCAACCGCCTTAGTTGCCAGGCGGACGGCCTGCCCGCCGTCACGAATGCGCTGATCGGAGCAGGTGGCCAATATCCAGGCCTTGTTGTTATAAGCGTCAGCAAAAAAAGGATTGATTTCAAGGGCGCGCGTATAGTCGTTTTGCGCTGCTTTCAAGTTGCCGATCCGGGTATGCGCAAACCCTCGATTATTATATGCTTCCGCGTAACGCGGCCGGATTTCAATGGCTTTGCTGTAATCGGCAATGGCCGCCTCGAAATCTCCCTTTAACGCCCGGGTGACGCCGCGGTAATTATAGGATTGATAGTCGAGCGGTATGATGTCAATGGCGGTCGAAAAGGCTTTAAGGGCCTCATCATATTTCTGCTGGCTGAGCAACTTGCGGCCCTTGTCATACCAGTCTATATCCTGTGCCCGGGCAACCGGATGCATTAAAAATAGCGCAATTCCGAAAATGGCCAAAACCGTTTTGATCGAACGCATGATTCATCTCCATAAGTCAGCGTGCAATGACTGCTTCTAATTTAACCCGGATTTCCCTTTTTAGGGTCATTATGGGTTAAACCAAAGGGTATGCCTTTACAGCCACAAAAAGATCGGATTTTTTTCAAACCGGATGAAATAAAACGGAGCAACTTTACAATTTTGTGGTTGGTGCACCCTGAGGGAAAGGGATTGATATATTTGTTTAAACCTACTGCTAGAATAACCAAAATTGTGCAGAAATGCAATTGATATCGAAAAACGCT